>NZ_JBSSCV010000008.1:0-109068 GCF_054060065.1 Thermostichus sp. MS-CIW-37
GTTCTACCTTTCTGGCTATGCAGCTTTCAGGGTGGCTGAGGCTGTCCTGGTGCCTATAGCGATGTGGAACCACGCCGACCCATCCCGAACTCGGACGTGAAACGCATCAGCGGCGAATCTACTGGCAGGGCGACCTGCTGGCAACCTAGCTCGGTGCCAGGCCCACCACCCTAACCCAATCAGTAGGGGAGTATCTTGATCAAGTGATAGTGGTTGAGAGCTAGTTTTTGTTCATAGCTCCTCTCTCTTTATAAGAGAGGATATCAGGTTTTGCATAAGGTTTCACCTGTCAGTTCAACAGGCTAGATCCCATCCCAAACATTCCTGCATCACCTGGCCCAATAGGTACAGGGATCCGCAGATTACAGCTGGTGGCTCAGTGAGGTTTTTCGGCTTGAGCAACTGAGCCCGAAGAGCGGAGAGATTGGGCAGTGCCCGTGCCGAGGCGAGATGAGGCTGCAGAGTCTGGGCTAGCTGAGCAAGTTGCTCGGGATCCGTCCCAGAGTGGCCAGCAATTGGCAGAGCGAAAAAGCAATCTCCTGGTCGCAGCAGGGTGCTGAGAATGCCCTGGACATCTTTGGTGGTGAGGATGCCCACATACCAGGTGAGGGGGCCGGGTTGATGCTCATCCAGATAGCGACGGAGAGCCTGGGCAGCGGGCAAGTTGTGGGCTCCGTCCATCAGCAACTGACGGGATCCAATCTGCACCCGCTGTAAGCGCCCCGGCCAACGGGTGATGGCAAATCCTTTTTCGACAGCGGCATCCGGGATCCGCCAGCCCTGTTGCTGTAGGGTTTCCACAACGGCAAGGGCTACTGCTGCATTGGTGAGTTGTACATCGCCGCTGAGGGGCAAGGTGAGGAGCTGCCCTCGCCAGTGGACGGTTTGAGGCTCTGACCATCGCAGAGGTTCGACCATCTTCAGGGGGCTTCGCAATTGCTCTGCTTTGGCTCGGATAACTGCTGTGACCTCTGGGGTTTGGGGTGCGCACACTGCCGGGATCCCTGACTTGAGAATGCCCGCCTTTTCAGAGGCAATTTGGGGAAGGCTGTTGCCCAAGCGCTGCCAATGATCCCAGCCGATGGAGGTGATGGCCGTCACCACCGGCTCGATCCCGGCATTGGTGGCATCCAGCCGACCCCCCAAGCCCACCTCTATCACCGCCACATCCACCTTTTGTCGGCGGAAGTACAGCCAAGCGGCGGCGGTGATAGCCTCAAACTGGGTGGGGGAAGCCTCGTTGGGGGTATAGGTTTGTAGGCAGTCTCGCACCTGGGCCAGCGCTTGGCTCCAGTCGTTGGTGGAAATGTATTCCCCGTTCAGCCAAATCCGCTCCCGCCAATCTACTAAATGAGGAGAGGTGTAACGACCCACACGATAGCCTGCCGCCCACAACACGTGGCTGACCCAGGCACAGACGGATCCCTTGCCGTTGGTACCGGCTACATGGATGGCCGGGATCCCAACTTGGGGCTGTCCCAGGCGCTGCAGCAAGACTTGCATGCGTTCCAGGCTGAGGTCCACACCGAAGTGACTCAGCGACTCCAGAAACGCCGGCCAATCCCAGTCTGGGATGCGAGGCAGGGTTAGGGACAAATCACTCTGGCTCAAGCAAAGACTCCGTCTTGCTGTGGTAAGTGAGGTTTGGGATTTTTTAAGGATCAGCAATTCTAGAGGTTCACCACAAAAGCGTCGCGGATGCCCGGCTGCTTGAGCACCTCTTCCAGGATCCCATCGGGCAGAGGATCATCCAAGCTGAGCACCATCACTGCATCGCCGCGGATGATCTTGCGGCCCACTTGCATGCTGGCGATGTTGACATTGTAGGCTCCCAGCAAGGTGCCAATCCGCCCGATGATCCCCGGCATATCCCGGTGCAGGGTCATCAGCATGTTGGCGGAAGGGGGCACATTCACCGGGAACTCGTCGATCTGGGTGATCCGCACCTCTCGCTCCCCAATCAACGCCCCCGAAACCGAGCGGATCCCATTGGGGCCATGGGCAATCAACGTCAGGGATCCGGAATAATCTTTCAAAGAGGGATCTCGAGTTTCCACCACCCGAATGCCCCGTTCTTTGGCCTCGATGGAGGCGTTGACGTAGTTGACCCGCTCCCGCAGCGCCAGCGTCAAAAGCCCTTTGAGAGCGGCAATGACGATCGGCTGACCATCTTTTTCTGCCAGATCTCCCTGCAGGCGGATCTCCAACTGGTTGACGCGATCCCCCGCCAATTGGCCAACCAAGTTGCCCAGGGTTTCGGCCAAGTCCAGGTAGGGTCTGAGGTTTTGCAGCACCTCTGCCTGTAAGCCGGGGATGTTCACAGCAGAGCGGGCCGGCAGCCCCAGCAACACATCGCGGATCTGCTCGGCCACATCGATGGCCACGTTCACCTGGGCTTCTTCGGTGGAGGCCCCCAAGTGGGGAGTGAGCAGGACTTCCTTGCCCAGAGAAAACAGCGGAGAGTCCTTCAGGGGCTCGTTGGCAAATACATCCAAAGCCGCTCCGGCAATTTGACCGGATTTCAGGGCTTCGTACAGGGCTTGTTCATCCACCAAACCGCCACGGGCGCAGTTGATCAGGCGGGCGGTCGGCTTCATCATGCGGAAGGTTTCGGCGTTGAACAGGTTGGTGGTTTCAGGGGTTTTGGGAACGTGCAAGGTGATGTAGTCCGATTCCTGCACCAAAGTTGTGAAGTCCACCAGGCGCACCCCCAGCTGCTCTGCCCGCTCCACGGACAGATAGGGGTCATAGGCCAGCAGCTTCATCCCCATCGCCTTGGCAATCTGGGCCACATGGGATCCAATCCGACCCAATCCGACAATCCCCAGCGTTTTTTTGTAGACTTCTACGCCGACAAACTCTTGCCGATTCCACAGGCCCGATTTCAGAGAGGCATTGGCATCAGGTATGTGGCGGGAGAGGGCCATCATTAAGGCAATGGCGTGCTCGGCAGCGGCAATGGTGTTGCCCTCTGGGGAGTTGACCACCAGGATCCCGGCTTTGGTTGCGGCAGGCACATCGATGTTGTCAACGCCAACGCCCGCCCGCCCGATGATCTTCAAGTTCGTCCCCGCCTCGATCACCTCTCGGGTAACCCGTGTACCGGAGCGCACCATGATGGCATCGTAGTTGGGGATGACCGCGATCAACTGCTCTGGGGTGAGCTGAGTTTGCACATCCACCTGAGCGACTTGGGAGAGAATGTCGATCCCCGCCTGATCGATGGGATCTGTGACGATGACTCTGGGCATAAGCAGCGCTGGTCTAGTGGGATGGAGGGCAGTAAGAAGCAGGGATTAGCGTAAGTTGAGGTGGATCTCACCGGCTGAGCCAAACTTTGACCCAACCCCAACCGGCACACCTTAATCTACCGCGAAAGTCCGCCGGTCAGTCGAAGGCTCGCTTCTGTGGAAAGCTGCCAGCTCCCAAAGGTTCTGAAGGCCGACAAACCCATCGAGCTGGCTCGGAGGAGAAATGGGCGCACTAGGACAGGGATCCCACCGGGGCAAGATATTTTCCGTCTATGAGAAAGATGCCATTGGCAAACTGCACGCTGTAGGTGCCCAACAGCCGTCGCTGCAGGATCACCCCTTGCTCGTGCAAGCGGATCAAATGGGCCGGGCGCAACATCGGCATTGGGTCAGCCGTTTTTAGGTAAGGAGGCATCTCCACCACTTGAACCGTTGCCCCCACCGGCAGTAAACCTTGGGCTTCAGACATAATGGGAGTCCATCCTGCAGCCGTTTCTAGCTTAGGTGACATACTCCTGCACTCATGCTGATGCAAAGCGCTCCGCGCCGCTAAAGCGAAAGAGTGCGAGCTTCAAGGACTCCGTCCCGCTGACGCGAACAGTGACTCCTGTTAAGGACATTTCCTGAGCTTTAAGAACGGGATGCCCCACCGCTCTCTGCTTATCATAGCGCAGGAATCTCCGCCTCTCATCCCGACTCCCATGCTGATACATAGAGGGCGGGACTTCTCGGCGGTCTAGCTAACCCGAGCAGGATGGCAGCCCCAGGGCGGATCCCAGAGGAGCCGAACAGATTGGATCCCTGAGCAGTTATTGTAAGATTTTTATCTAAATACCAGAATTAGTCAGATAAAAAAGTAACATCTTGCCAAAGCAAGTTGGTTTCTCCAAACAAAGAAGAAGCAGCCAGCCTTTCAGGGTACTGCCAACTGATCGCCAATCTGCTATCATACCATGACCTCTCGCTACCCATTTTTTGTGTCCTTGGATACAGAAACCTCATTTGCTGAGGCAATTTAGGGGTTTTCTTGCCGTGGAGCTGTGGGCACAGGGCTTGGTAAGCTCACCTGTGGCCTATTTGCCAGCCGGATCTTTGCCGAAACTCTGTAGGAGTGTTAAGAATAGTTACGTTAGTTTACTATCTTCTCAGTTTCATATTTGTCCTTCTTTAGCGCTGCGAAACGACCATGCTAGATCCCATTCCCCCCCCAGCCCTTGAGGAATATCTCTTGCAAACGGGCATCATCGACCGTTCTCAACTGAGCCTGGCCAAGAAGCTGCAACATCGCCAGCAAGGGCCGTTGCTGATGATTCTTTTGGAGTTGAGTTTCATCGATCTGGAGCAGCTCAGCCGCCTTTTGGATTTGGGCCGCACCTACCCTTTTGACCATGCTGCAAACGCTGGATAGTCTTCAGCCCGACTGGCAACAAGCTCTGGCTCGGTGGTCTACTGCGGAGCAGGGATCCCTACTGCTGAAAAGCTGTGGGGGAAAGGATCCGGCGGAGCTGCGCAGTGTTTTGCAACAGGTCTGTGCTCCTGTCCAGCCTGTTACGTTGTTAACGGAGGGCTTAGAGGTGGTGGCCAGCCCACTGACGCTGCAAAGCTGGGATCCCCAAGCAACGGGGCATTTTGCCCACCTCTATCTGGAGCGTTCCGCCTCTACCTCGCACCTGAGTCGTTTGGCGGCTGTTGTTGCTCAGTTGCGTGCCCCCGATGGATGTCCCTGGGATCGGGCCCAAACTCCGGAGTCTCTGACCCCCTACATTCTCGAAGAAGCGTATGAGACGGTAGCTGCCATTCGAGCCGGGGATCCGGCGGCGATTGCCGAAGAGCTGGGGGATTTGTTGTTGCAGGTGGTGTTGCAGTCTCAGATCTTTGCCGAGCAGAACCACTTTGATCTGGAAGCTGTGGCTGCGGGAATTGCCGATAAGCTCATCCGCCGTCACCCCCATGTGTTTGGGGATGCTGTGATGGCAGATCTTCCGGAGTTGCACCGCTCTTGGGAACAGATCAAGCAAGGGGAGCGACCGGATCAAAGCCTTGGCCAAAAACTGCTGCACTATGCCCAAAGTTTGCCTCCCCTAATGGCTGCCCTGAAAATTTCCTGCAAAGTGGTGGGGGCAGGGTTTGAGTGGCCAACGGTGGAGGGGATCTGGGCCAAGATCCGCGAGGAAGAAGCCGAGCTGCGCCGAGAATTGGAAAGGGATCCCCCCGATCCAACTCGCCAGGAAGCCGAACTGGGGGATCTGCTTTTTGCTCTGGTCAACTTGGGCCGTTGGTACGGTTTGGATGCTGCCCAAGCTCTGGCCCAAACCAATCTGCGCTTTGCCCGTCGTTTTTTGCGCATGGAAGAGCTGGCTCAGGAACTGCTGGGATCCACGCCCGGCGGTGGCAAAAGCTCCCTTCTGAAAGGGCGCAGTCTCCAGGAGCTGGAAGTCCTCTGGCAACAGGCCAAGCAAGAGTATCCCTAGTTTCGTTTCTGGATGTGGGGTTGAGCCGGTGCCAGCTCTGAGGGGGTATCCGCCCACACAGTCTTGGGGCAAGTT
Source organism: Thermostichus sp. MS-CIW-37 (assembly GCF_054060065.1). Lineage (NCBI taxonomy): Bacteria > Bacillati > Cyanobacteriota > Cyanophyceae > Thermostichales > Thermostichaceae > Thermostichus > Thermostichus sp. MS-CIW-37. The sequence continues at coordinate 5,798 of NZ_JBSSCV010000008.1, forward strand.
CTCTTTGTAGGGTAGGAGCTGTTCTGAGCGCCTGTCTCTACGTCGGCCATGTCTCCAGTTTCTTCCTTTGAGCAAGCTGGGATCCCTTGTCTGGATTTGACCCCCTTTCGGGAGGGCACGGATCCGCTAGGGGTTGCAAAGGCTTTTGGGGCAGCCTTGGAGGAGGTGGGGTTTGTGGTGATCACAGGGCATGGGATCCCGGAGGCCATCATACAAACAGCCTACGAGAGAGCGAGGGCTTTCTTCGACCTGCCGCTGGAACAAAAAATGGAGGTGGTGACTCCGGATCGCGTCAAAAACCAGGGATACCTGCCGATTGGCATCGAAAGTGTAGCCGCTACCCGTGGGGCAGAGGTTCCCTACGATCTCTGTGAGGCGCTGGTGTTCAATGACCTGTTTCGGGAAGATCCACAACGGCCCCAAGCAGGGGTGGATCCGGATTCGGGCAACCTTTGGCCCACCCATCCAGCAGGACTGCGGGCTGCTCTTCTGGCTTATGATGCGGCTCTGCTTCAGCTCACCCAAACCTTGATGCGCATGGGCGCGTTGGCTTTGGATCTGCCGGAAACCTATTTTCTGCCTTTTATGGAGGGGAAAGGGGGAGTGCTGCGGGCTGTGCATTATCCTGAACAGGAGGTGGAGCCCATCCCGGGACAGCTACGCTATGGGGCTCACTCCGACTACGGTGGCTTCACGATTCTGCGACAGGATGGGGCGCCGGGAGGGCTGCAGGTGTACTCCAAAGCAGGAGAGTGGATTGATGTGCAGGCTGTTCCCAACGCCTTTGTCATCAACGTTGGCGATCTGCTATCCCGTTGGACCAATGACCGTTGGCGCTCCACGTTGCACCGCGTGGTCAATCCACCCCGATCGGCTTTCGGTTCCAGTCGCCGCCTGTCTTTGGTTTACTTTACAGCTCCTCGGGACGATGCTTGGATCGAATGCCTGCCCACATGCCAGAATGCAGCAAATCCCCCTCGCTATGCTCCTGTACAGGCTGGGGAGTACATCCGCTCTAAGCTGGAGGTTTCGATGATTGGGAAGGCAGGGCAAAGCTCTCGGAGATCTCAAACTCGGGATCCCTGAAGTCTAGAGATCTCGGGCAGACGATGCAACCGCTTCTTGGCTTTGATCTGGGAGCAGTTTGGGTTGCCTGATCTCGGTGCTCCTTTGCCTGTGATAAAACTCCTTGCCCGTCATTTGGCCAACCTGTGCAAATTCAGATCCGCCATCTCATCGAATATCGCTACAGTCGTCCAGTCCAACTGGAGCCCCATACGGTGCGATTGCGACCGCGCTGCGACGGGATCCAGACTCTCCTGGCTTTTGAGTTGCAGGTGGATCCGCAGCCGGTGGGCCAATCGGCGCTGGTGGAGCTGGAGGGCAACGCGGCAGTTCGGCTTTGGTTTGAGGATCCCACCGAGCATTTGCGCATTCAAACTCAGGCCACGGTGCTCACCCTGCGGGAGAATCCCTTCGACTATCTCCTCTGCGATTGGGCCACCCATCTCCCCATCGACTATCCCAGCACGCTGGCAGCTCAACTACAGCCTTATCTGACGGCTCAGGCGGATCCCGGCATCCAGGCCTTGGCCTGGGAGCTATGGGATCACGTGCAGGGGGAAACGACAGCTTTTCTGCCGGCGCTGAACCAGCGCATCTATTCAGAATGCCGCCACATCTTGCGGGAAAAGGGGGATCCCTGGCCTGCCGGCTTGACCTGGCATCGCAAAACCGGAGCCTGCCGCGATTTGGCCCTGGTGTTCATGGAGGTCTGCCGTACGGTAGGCTTGGCCGCGCGCTTTGTCAGTGGCTACCAGGTCAGCCCCTCGCAGCCTTCGGGGGAGAGCAGGGGTGGAGAACCCCCAGAGCCTGTGCGCCGTCATTTGCACGCTTGGGCGGAGGTGTACTTGCCAGGGGCCGGTTGGCGGGGCTTTGATCCCACCCAGGGGTTGGCCGTGGCCGATGGTCATGTGGCTTTGGCGGCCAGCGCTTACCCCAGAGATGCCGCTCCCATTTACGGCCATTGGCTGGGCAAGGGCGTTCACAGCAGTATGAGCTACACCATCCACATCCAGGCGGGATCTTCTGCGCAAAGCCAAGCCCAGCTTGCTGCAGACAGCCTTAGCACTCCACCAAAAGTGCGGAGCTGAAGCCGTAGAGCTTCAACTTGGCCGGATCCCAAAGCGAAAATTTGAGATAGCATAGCCTAGCCAAGATCTAGAGAATCTGCCGAGGGATCCCGTTGACCCAGTCTATTGATGTCCCCACCAGCGTTGATACGTTTTTGCAGGAGTTGGCCGCCATTCAGCAAGTTGGGCCGAAGCGAGTGGCCATCCTGGGCAGCCGTCATGTGCCCATTACCCATCAGTATTTGATCGAGACCCTCAGTTATGCCCTGGCCCTTACCGGCAATCAGATCCTCACCTCTGGGGCCATTGGCACCAACTTGGCCGTCATTCGGGGGGCGATGCGGGCGGACATGAAGTCCTTGACGGTGATCTTGCCCCAGAGTTTGGAGCGACAGCCGGCAGAGTCGCGGGCCAGCCTGGAGCAGGTGCTGCATCTGGTGGAACATCCCGAAAACGACCATCTTCCCCTGGCGGAGGCCAGCCGCCTGTGCAACCTGGAGATCATCAGCAAGTGCCAGCAGTTGATCTGCTTTGTCTTCCACGACAGCGTCACGCTGCTGGATGCCTGCAAGCATGCTGAGGAACAACACAAGTTGGTCACTCTCTTCTATTTCGACTGATTTGCCCTTCTACTTTCTTCCTCGGTATTGAGCTTGCGGCAGGGGGAAGTGTTCTTGTAGCCAGGCTTCAGCTTCTGCCGGGGTGGTGAGTTCGCCGTTCAGGGTGAGGCAACGCAGTTGCTCCAAAATGGCTTGGAAGGGGCGACCTGGCTTATAACCCAGACGACGCAGATCGTGGCCGTTGAGCAGCGGCTTCACCCAGTACCACTCCTGCAAATAGCGCCAGATCAGCCGCCGGGCCGGCTTGGGGGCGATCCCGGCCACCAAAATCACTGCTGGGATCCGCAGCCCCTGCAGCAGTTGCACCACCTGGGCCGGAGAGAGGGTGCTGGGATCCAGTTGGGCCAACAGGGTTTGGTAATGGGGGAAATGGCTGAGGCGTTCGATGCCTGCTTGGGTAAGGTGGAGTTGGCTGGCCACCTGGGGGGCTTGGGGCAGCGTGAGGAGGAGAGCCTCTAGGCGCAGTTGCCAGATCTCCTGGGATCCCAGCTCAGGATAGCGGCGGCGAAAGTGATAGGCCCAGCGGCCCACCCGTTGCAACCGCTGACACAGGGAGGGATCCCACTCCAGGTCGGGGTGAATACAGCGCAAAGCCCCCCATTCTGCCAGCTGCTCAAAGGCTTGGGGCCAATCGCGGGATCCGAGAATGTAGGCCAGCTCCTGCTTGAGGCGATCCCCGCCGACGGCATCGTGCAGACCACTGGCTACAGCAGCGCGGATCCATTTTTCTGTGGTCGAGTCCAGGGCGAAGCCCAAGCGCACCGCAAAGCGCACCGCCCGATAAATGCGGGTGGGATCCTCGATGAAGCTGTTGGGGTGCAATGCCCGGATGATCCCCTGTTGCAGATCTGCTTGTCCGCCGAAAAAATCCAGCACCTGTCCTCGCTGGGGGCCGTTGAGGCGCAAGGCCAAGGCGTTGATGGAAAAATCCCGCCGATAGAGGTCTTGCTGAATGGATCCCATGGCCACTTCGGGGGGAGAGGCCGGGTAGGGATAAAACTCCGTGCGGGCGCTGGCGATATCCACACAAAAGCCGCCTGGCCAGATCAAGGCCGCCGTTTGGAATTTGCCGTGGATCTCCAGCCGCGCTTCTGGGAAGTGCTGTTTGAGCGCTTGTCCCAAAATCAAGCCCCAGCCCGGGGGATCCGTCCCATCCAGGGCCGGAGAGTAGGGCCCATCCACCACCAAGTCCAGATCCAGCCGCTCCAGGTTGGGTGAGGGCTGCCGTCCCCACCGATGCAGCAGCAGATCCCGCACCGTTCCCCCTACCAGATACAACCTCAGGCCCTTTTCATCGGCGAGGCGGGCGGCCTGCTCCAGCAACTGTCGATGCCGTTCCGAAAGAGCGGCGAAGGTGAGATCCAAGGGGCAGGAAAGGGTGGGCAGAGCCAACTGGGGTGAGAGGGCCGGCAACTCGTGTAGGTGCCGCAACACATCGGTGCGAGTTACAATGCCCACCAACTGGCCATCCTGGAGAACCGGCAGGCGGCCAATATCCCACTGCACCATCAACCGCTGAATCTCCGCCAAGGGGGTGTCGGGGGAGAGGGTTTTCACGTCGGTGGTCATGTAGCCCTTGACGGGGGCATGGCCAAACCCGTGGTGCAGGGCAATATCGATATCCCGCCGCGAGATCACCCCCACCAGGTGGCCTTGAGCGTCCACCACCACCAGGCCGGAATGGCCGTAGCGCAGCAGCACCCGCTGGGCCTCGTCGATGGTGATCTCCGGTCGGATGGTGCGCACCGGAGCCGACATCAAATCTTTGGCCGTCACCGGGGGCGGGATCCGCTCTTGGACAGCCTGCCTGAGGGCCGCCATGACTTGGGCCGGGTCGGGCAAAGGCTGCTCTGGGCTGGCTTTTAACGTGGCTGCTGCAGCACAATCGTGTCCACCGCCGCCGTAGAGGGCCATCACCCTGCCCAACTGGGCAAACTCCTGCCGCGCCCGCCCGATCAGGCTGAGCCGCTCCCCCTGCCGCGCCACCAAGAGCAGCACATCCACTCCCGTCAGATCCATCAGCCGCATCACCAGGCCGGCCAAGCCGGGCACAAACTCCGGCAGCTCCAGCAGCCATTCTCCCAGGCGATACTCCCCCACCTGCTGCACCTGCATCTGGGCCAACCCCTGGCTGAGCAGCTCGCGCATCTCTGGGGTGAGGCCATCCCCCAAAAAGCGCCGCAACAAGACCAGGTTCACCCCCTGATCCAACAGCCAGCTCAGGGCAGCAGCATCGCGGGCGGTGGTCTCCGGGAAGGTCAGGGATCCCGTATCCATGTGAATGCCCAAAGCCAGCGCCAGCCGCTCAAAAGGGCTGAGAGGGATCCCAGCAGCCTGCAGCCGCTCCACCAGCAAGGTACAGGTGGCCCCCACGGCCTCGATATGACAGTTCACCTGCTGCTGCGGCCAAAAGTTATCCAGTGGACTGGGGTGATGGTCGAAAATCTCAATCTGCGCGCCGGGGACGCTCAACCAAGCGGCAGCTTTTCCCAAGCGATCCGGATCGTGACAATCCACCACAATCCACCGCTGCACCTGTCCCGGATCCACAGAGCGCAGCTCGATGAGGGGAAATTCATCTCGGTACAAGGCCAAAAACTCCTGCACCCCCGGCAGGGATCCCCCGGTCAAGGCGATGCGGGCACCCGGATACAGGCGGGCCGCTCCCACCGCCGCCCCCAGGGTGTCGAAATCCGCCGATTGATGGCACAGGATCAGATCCATTGCGGCAAGAGTTGTCGTTTTCCCCCCTTCCATCCTGGCCTAAGCCGGGATCCCTCTTGTTGGAATCGGACAAGAAGAAATGAAGGGCTGCTCAACTCCGAGGGGCAAGTGAAAACCTCGAAGCTAAGTTTCAGGACGGGTGTCCGGGTTTTTATCAAAAAATTGGGTCATAACCCCGTCCTACCGCTGCGCAGAAGCAATCCAGTAGAGTGGGGAGGATGCCAGCAAGGAGCCTTCACAGGGTCGTCAGCTCCTTTTCTTTTTCTGCCAGCAGCTCATCGATCTTCTTAATGTAGCGGTCAGTTAGTTTCTGGATGGCATCCTGCAAGCTTTTGGACTCATCTTCAGACAGCTCGCCATTTTTCTCTCGCTTGCGCACCGAGTCAATGCCATCCCGCCGGATGTTGCGGATTGAGACTCGCCCCTCTTCGGCTAGCTTGGCCACCTGTTTGCTCAGCTCTTTGCGGCGCTCTTCCGTCAGGGGGGGAATGGTGAGCCGCACCACCTTGCCGTCGTTGCTGGGGGTTAGACCTAGGTCAGAGGCAACAATGGCCCGCTCAATGGCCGCCAGGGTCGAGGGATCAAAGGGCTGGATCAAGAGAGTGCTGGAGTCTGGCGTGGTGAGGCTGGCCAGGGCCTTGAGGGGAGTGGGCACGCCGTAGTACTCCACCTGAATCCGATCCAGCAGGCTGGAATTGGCCCGCCCGGTGCGTACCGTATTAAAGGAGCGCTGTGTGGCTTGCACAGCTTTGTTCATCAACTCCTCAATCTCAGCTAGCTCCACGGGGTTTTCCTCGCTTTCAAAATCAGTTTCCAGATATCAGGCTCTGGCAGCAAACCTGGCACCTCTACGGTGAGCCTGACCTCAATTTTACTGCCTTGTTGGGATCCAGATGGGATCCCGTTCCTCAGAGCTGCACCTGCAGTCGGCGAATTTCTCGCCAGATGCCCCCCAGTGGGATGGTACGAGCTCAAAGCTTCCCCTAAACTGCTCTGCAGTTTACTGCACAACACAGGCACAACAAAGTTTTATGCTCTCTCGCCAAATTGGTTCTTCAACGGCCCTAACCTGGCTGATCGGCAGCTTGAGTCTCCTGGGTTTTGGAGCGGCTGCGGCAGCCTTGGAGTTGCAGATTGTGTCCCCCAACGCCTATAAAGTGCCCTACCTGGGAATTGATGGCGTCTTTACCCTGGATACGTCCCTGGAACAATCGGCCAACGATCCGCGCAATCCAAAGCGGGTGAAGTTTGAGAAGATGGAGTTCTTCTCCTTCTACGCCGATCTGGAGGGGAAAAAGCCCCTGGCGGAAAATTGTCGCTACGCCTATCGGGGGGCTGCGCCGGATCCCTTCTACTACCCTGAGCGCTCCTTAAGTTCCATCTGGGATTTGTTTCAGTTGCAGCCTGGAGCAGACGCCAGTTGCGAGACCTTCACCTATGTGATTCTGCGGGCACCCCACGGGGATCCGGTGCACATGCACCTGCGCTACGGAGGCCGCAACAGCAGCTTCCAGGAACTTCTGAACATCAGCACTCTGCCGGAGGATCCTGCCAACTTCAACCCCTGGTGGAGCACCTACTGCGCGGAGGGGGTAACCGGCTGCGATTGATGGGCTGGGCGGCTCACAACTCCTGCCGGGCTTCCAAGGCACGGGCCAGGGTAACTTCGTCGGCGTATTCCAGCTCGGATCCCATGGGCAGGCCGAAGGCCAGGCGGGTCATGCGCAAGGTGGGGGCAACCGGCTTCAGGTAATCCTTGACCACGTGCATGGTTACTTCCCCCTCTACGCTGGGGCTGATGGCAAAGATCAGCTCCTGCGGTTTTTCCCGTGCCACCCGAGCCACCAGCTCGCGGATGTGCAGTTGATCGACCCCGATCCCGTTCATGGGGGAGATGAGGCCACCCAAAACGTGGTAAAGCCCCTTGAACTCGCGGGTGCGTTCCATCGCAATCAAATCTTTGACATCGGCCACCACGCACCACAGCGAGGGATCCCGCTGCGGCGAACGGCAGATCTCACAGGGATCCTCCGCCGACCAGTTGAAGCAGATGGAACAGTGCCGAACGGTTTGCTTGGCTTCCAGCAGGGCTTTGGCCAGGGCCTCGATCTCGCCGGCAGGCCGGTTGATCAAGTGGAGAGCTAGGCGCTGAGCGGTTTTGGAGCCAATGCCGGGCAGCCGTTGCAGCTCTTCGATGAGGCGAGCCAAGGGGCGAGTGTACATACAGAGTTAAGCAAGCGGGGTTAAGCAAGTGGGGCTCAACCCAGTCCCAACCCCGGCAGACTGATGTTTCCGGTCAGCTCTTCCATGCGTTTGCGCATCGTCTCGGCAGATTGGGTGTAGGCGTTCACCATCGCCGTCAGGAGCAAGTCCTCTACCACATCCACCGACTCCTGGAGAATCTGGGGATCCAGAGAGACTTTGAGAGGTTCTTGGTTGCCGTTGACCGTCACTTTCACCAGCCCATTGCCGGCTTCGCCGACGATCTCCATCTCTTCCAGCTCTTTTTGCAGCCTTTGGGCGCCATCGCGCACCTCTTGGGCTTTCTTGAGCGCTTCTTGGATTTTGCCGAAGGGGCCAAAGCCTCGAGTCATGGGATCCTCTCTTGGGTTATCCAGATACTGCTGTTCTACTCTACCCGTTTCCTCCCGCCGGTAAAAGCACTCGAAAGTTCAGGCCAGAAGTGCTCCGCACCGCTAAGGCGACCGGCCTTCCTTAGGTTGCCCTTAACTCTGGCAGATTATCCTCACAAGAGAAGCCGAAGATCGACCCAGAAACTCCATCTGCTCATCAGCGTTTGCTGTCCGGAGGTGCCATGGCCCAACTGTTGCAGGATCCCCGCTCTCAAGTGGCCCAGCCCAATTCAACTTGGGTAGAGCCTTCTCCCTGGCGTTGGCGGCGCTGGATCCCGGAGCGCTGGTATGTGCATTTGGGCCTGGTACTGGCCTGTTGGGTGTTGGGGTTTCCGGTGTTGTACGCCCTGCTCGTGAGCACCCAGAACAATGCCGAGGTGTTCCGCTATCAATTGACCTTTGGCTCCTCTTTTGCCTTCAACTGGCATCAGGTGATGGTGGCGCGGCACTTGGGCCACTACATGGTCAACAGCACCATCGTGGCGGTGGCGATCACCGTGGGCAAGACGGTTTTGTCGCTGCTGGCCGGGCTGGCCTTTGTGTACTTCCGCTTTCCCGGCAAAGGGCTGGCCTTCGGCTTTGTGCTGATCACGCTGATGATGCCCACCGAAATCTTGATTATTGCCCTGCTGCGATTGGTCACCAACTTGGGCTGGGGATCCACCTACTACGCTTTAATCGTGCCCTTTCTGGCCAGCGCCACGGCCACGTTTTTGTTTCGCCAGCATTTTTCCAACATCCCCCGCGAGCTGGCGGAGGCCGCCCAACTGGATGGAGCCAACCCGCTGCAATTTCTCACCCAGGTGCTGATCCCTTTGAGTTGGAACGCGATTGGGGCGCAGGCGGTGATTCACTTCGTTTACGCTTGGAATATGTACCTGTGGCCCCGCTTGATCGTGCAAGGCCGAGAGCGGCAGGTGGTTCAGGTGGGGCTGCAATCTCTGCTTAATCTGGATAGCTCGGCCTCCTATGGCCCCATGATGCTGGGGGCGATCATCGCCAGTCTGCCGCCGCTGCTGGTGTTCATTGTCCTACAAAAGCCCTTCATGAGCGGTTTTGCCCTCAGCCGCGACAAGTGAGACCCTAGCCCCTGCCAGTGCCCCCATTCATGCCCAGAGATCTGCGTCGTTTTGTTGCTCTGCTGGAATCCCGTGGCCAGCTCCGCCGCATTTCGGCAGAAGTGGATCCGGATCTGGAAATTGCCGAGATTGCCGATCGCCTCTTGGCCTGCGGGGGGCCGGCGCTGCTGTTCGAGCGGGTGAAGGGATCCCGTATGCCGCTGTTGATCAATGTTTTGGGCACGGTGGAGCGCATCTGCTGGGCGATGGGGATGGAGCAGCCGCAGGAGCTGGAGACCTTGGGGAAAAAATTGGCCTTGCTCTACCAGCCACGGCCCCCCAAAACCTTTGCCCAGGCGGTGGAGTTGGGACAAGCTCTGTTTAGCGTACTCAAAGCTAAACCCAGCCGGGATCTGCTTCCTCCCTGTCAGCAGGTGGTGCTGCGGGGAGAGGAAGTCGATCTCACCCAGTTGCCCCTGTTGCGGGTCTATCCCGGCGATGCCGGACGGGTGCTGACCTTGGGCCTGATGGTCACCAAAGACCCGGAAAATGGGATCCCCAACGTGGGGGTGTACCGCCTGCAGTTGCAAAGCCGCAACACCATGACGGTGCAATGGCTGTCGGTGCGGGGGGCAACTCGGCATCTGCGCAAAGCGGCGGCCCTGGGCCAAAAGTTGGAGGTGGCGGTGGCGGTGGGGGTGGATCCGGTGGTGATTCTGGCGGCGGCCACACCCCTGCCGGTGGATCTGTCGGAGTGGCTGTTTGCCGGTCTCTACGCCGGAGAAGGGTTGCACCTGGCCCAGTGCAAAACGGTGGATCTGCAGGTGCCGGCCCATGCTGAGATCGTTCTGGAAGGCAGCATCACCCCTGGGGAAGTGGCCCCCGATGGGCCTGCCGGAGATCACATCGGCTACTACGGCCCCCGCAACGAGCAGGCTCCTCTGATTCGCTTCCACTGCCTGACCCACCGCCGGGATCCCATCTACCTCACCACCTTCAGCGGCAAGCCCCCCAAAGAGAACGACATGATGGCGCTGGCCCTGAACCGCATCTACACCCCCATCCTCAGGCAGCAGGTGCCGGAGATCGTGGATTTCTTCTTGCCGATGGAGGCGCTGGGCTACAAGGCCGCTATTCTTTCCATCGACAAAGCCTACCCCGGCCAAGCGCGGCGGGCAGCCCTGGCCTTCTGGAGCGCTTTGCCCCAATTCAGCTACACCAAGTTTGTGATCGTGGTGGACAAAGACATCAACGTCCGGGATCCACGGCAGGTGCTCTGGTGTCTGTGTTCGCGGGTGGATCCGCAGCGGGATGTGTTTATTCTGCCGGACAATCCCTTCGACGCCCTGGATTTTGCCACCGAAAAACGGGGTCTGGGGGGCAAGATGGGCATTGATGCCACCACCAAGATCCCCCCGGAAACCGATGCTCCCTGGCGGGAGCCCCTTGCTCCAGATCCGGAGGTGGCCCGCTTGGTGGATCGCCGCTGGGCAGAATATGGCCTGGCGGATCTCGATGGGCAGCCGGCGGATCCCCGCCTGTTTGGATACGATCTCTAGGCCCGCAGGGCCTCAATGGGATCCAGTTGCGCCGCTTTGCGGGCCGGGAAAATGCCAAAGACTAGCCCAATCCCAGTGGAAAGGGAGAACGCCACTCCCACTGCCACCGCATCGACTTGGGTCGCCAAGGGGGTGAATACCTGCACCGCCACCAGCAGGCCACTGCTGAGAAGGATCCCGAGCACTCCCCCGGTCGCGGCAATGAAAATCGCTTCGGCGGCAAACTGCTGCAAAATCTGGCGGCTATCGGCCCCGATCGCCTTGCGCAGCCCGATCTCATGGGTGCGTTCCGCAACTGAGATAAGCATCACATTCATGATCCCCACCCCTCCCACCAGCAGGGAGAGGGCCGCCGTGCCCGTCAGCAGCACCCGCAACAGGCTCAAAATCCTGGCCGACCCATCCAGGAGCACTTTCTGGTTGCGGATGATGAAGTCATCTTCTCCCACCAATTGGTGCCGCTGGCGCAGCAGGTTGCGGATTTGGAACTCGGCAGCAGGCAGATCGGCTTCAGAGCGGGCCGAGACGAAAATCGCCGTCAGCTCTGTGCCGTAGGGGGAGCGTCGCCCGACCAACTGATTGGCCACCACATCCACCGGCAGAAACACTCCGGCATCGCTGTTGCCAAACACCGTCGGCTTCGAGCGCAAAGTGCCGATTACCTCGAAGGGCAAGTTGTTCAGCAGGACGGTCTCCCCAATAGCAGCGGCGGGATCCAGGCCGAACAACTGGCTGGCGGCATCGCTGCCCAGCACCACCACCGGGCGCTGTTCCTCGATATCCGAGGGCAAGAGGAAGCGGCCTGCCTCGATCTCTAAGTTCAACACCGACAAATACTCCGGCCAAGTGCCGGTGGCCTCGTAGCGGCGATCCACTCCACCTCGCACCGCGCGCACATTGGTGCCCAGGCTGGGGACGGCTGCTGACACGGCAGGCACTTCCGCAGCAATGGCTCGCACATCCTCCAAAGTGAGGGGGCGGATGTTGCCGGCATCGACCAGGCCCAAGTTGGCCGAAAAGACGATCAGCAAGTTGGTGCCCAGAGAGCGAAATTGATCCACCGCCATCTCTTGGGCGGCGTAGCCAAATCCGGCAATGGCCACCACCGCCGCATTGCCGATGAGGATCCCGAGCATGCTCAACCCCGTGCGCAGGCGATGCCGTCGCACCATTTGCCAGGCCATTTTGGCCGCCGTTGCCAGGCTCATGGCTGTTGCTCCGCTCTTTTAATCAAAGTCTCTAGGTTCACCCCAGGAGGCAGGGCAGTAAAGACCCGATCCCCTGCCTGCAGACCAGAGAGGATTTGGGTAACTCCACCCTGAGTGATGCCCGTTTCCACGCGGCGATAGACAGGTTGCCGGCTTTGGGGATCCAGCAGGAGCACGCCTTCCTGGCTTTCCTCCCGGAGGATAGCCACTGAGGGCACCGTCAGAGCCTGAGGCTGGGGATCCCCAATGAAATCCACCGAAACAGTCATGCCGGTGCGCAAAAAGTCGGCCCCAGGCTCCGGTTCAACGAAGACCCGAAAGACGGTTACCTCTCGCACCACCACCGTAGCGGGTGCAATCCGCTTCACCCGCCCCTGCACCAGGCGGTCGGGGTAGGCCAGGGAGCGGATCTCCACCGGCTGACCCACCCGCACCTGGGCAATCTGGGCTTCTGGCACTTCTGCCCGCACCTCAATTCCCTGAGCCAGCGCCAAAATGGAACTGGAAGAAGCTGCGGTGGCATCGGAAGCTGCTGTTGTGGGAGCTACAAAGGATCCCACCTCGGCAAAGCGCTGCACCACCACACCGGAAAAGGGGGCGCGGACTTCGGTGTCAGCCAACCGGGATTGCCGTTGGGCCAGCTCGGCTTGTGCCTGGGCAATTTGGGCTTGAATTTGCTGTAGGGTTTCCGGGCGGCTCCCCAGTTGCAATCGCTCCAACTCCTGTTGAGCAGCTCGCAAATCCGCTTGCGCTTGTTCCAGGCGGGCCGAGCGTTGATCCAGCTCGCTGCGGGCTACCACCCCCGCCTGCACCAGGGCCTGGATGCGCTCTAACTCCCTCTGAGCCAAGTCCACCTGCGACCGGGCAGCATCCACCCTGGCCTGGGCCGCCGCGATCACCTGGGGGCGCTCTCCGGCCTGTTGCTCCGCTAGACGGGCTTGCAACTCTTGAATGCGGGCTTGGGCTTGGCGAATGCCACTGGCGAGATCGCCGTAGTCCATCCGGGCCAATAACTGCCCTGCCACCACTTCATCTCCCTGATCCACCAACAGTTCCGCCAGGCGACCCGACTCGCGAGGGCTGACATTCACCTGGCGGAGCGGCTGCACCTGGCCGCTCACCCGCAGGCGTTGGGTGAGATCCACCACTTGAACTGGGACTGTTAACCTTTCCAGCCGTTCTGCCCTCTGCTGCTGAAGCTGACGCTGGATCAGGAGACCGCTGCCCCCTAGGCCGGCCAACAGCAAGCCCAGGAGCATCCAGCCGAAGGGAAATCTCTGGCGGCGGGGTTTGCTTTGCGGCAGAGGCTGCTCTGCAAGCTTGGGAGTAGACAGGGATCCCGTCTTGGGCTCATCGGTGTGCAGGATCACAAAAGTCTCCCGTTTGTAACAAAAGCTTTATCTTTGTCTAGCCTATTGGAAAAATGGGGGAAGCGTAAACACGGTTTCCCGCCTCTTGAGGTCTATTCGGCCAGCTCTGTACAAAAAACAGGGACGATTGCTACGATGGTTGACTGCCGGTAGCGCGGGAAGGCCATGAACGTTCGCATCAACGCTGAGGAGATCATCCGCTCCATTGAAGCTGCCCAGATGAAGCCGGATCTGCCGGAGATTCGGGTTGGCGATCAGGTACGGGTGGGAGTTCGCATTCAAGAGGGGGGCAAGGAGCGGGTACAAGCCTTTGAGGGCACGGTCATTGCCATGCGCCACTCCGGTATCAACCGCACCATTACGGTGCGCAAGGTTTTCCAGGGAATCGGCGTGGAGCGGGTTTTCCTCATTCACTCCCCGCGCATCGAGTCGATTCAGGTGCTGCGGCGAGGTAAAGTGCGCCGGGCCAAGCTGTTCTATTTGCGGGATCGGGTGGGCAAAGCCACTCGCATCAAGGCTAAGGCAGAGAGCCCAGATAGTTGAGGAACAGCTCCTCTGAAAATTAGGTGTACCTGCTACACTGGGTAAGCGGGTGTAACCTTTGGCCAATGCGTCCTTAGTTCAGTTGGTAGAACGTCGGTCTCCAAAACCGGATGTCGGGGGTTCGAGTCCTCCAGGGCGCGCTAACCGTCAGACCCCCTTCTGTGGCGATGGCTTCAGGTGGAAACACCCCATCCAAGGTGGTTTTTGCAGCCATGAAGTCCGTCAGTGTACCCAACCTACTCCCTGCGCTGCTGCTGGGGCTGCTGTTTTGGCTAGGGATCCCTATCTGGCCTGGATCGGGTGTGGTGGCAACGGCAGCGAGCAACAGGGTAGATCACGAGATCGATCGACTGTTTGAGGAGGCCTTTGCGGCTACTCAGAGGGGAGATTTTGCCCGGGCGGAAACCCTGTGGACTCAACTGTTGCAGATCCAGCCGGACAACCCGGCCCTGTGGAGCAACCGGGGCAACGCCCGTGTCAGCTTGCACCAACTGCAGGCAGCTCTGGAGGATTATGCTGAGGCCATTCGTTTGGCCCCTGAGGCACCGGATCCCTATCTCAACCGAGGGGCTGCTTTGGAGGGGTTGGGGCGGTGGCAGGAGGCGATTGCCGATTATGAGCGGGTGTTGCAGTTGGATCCCAACGATGCGGCGGCCTACAACAACCGTGGCAATGCGGAAGCAGGGCTGGGCCAATGGCAACAGGCTTTGGCCGACTACCGCCGCGCCACAGAATTGGCTCCCGACTACGCCTTCGCTCAGGCCAACTATGCTTTGAGCCTCTACCAGGTGGGTGAAACAGAAGCTGCTCTGCGCTTGATGCGGGCTCTGGTGCGCAAGTACCCGAAGTTTCCAGATATGCGGGCTGCTCTCAGTGCCATCCTTTGGGTGCAGGGTCGGCAAGGAGAGGCCGAAAGTCATTGGGTGGCTGTGCAAGGGCTGGATCCCCGCTACGCCGACCTGGAATGGGTGAAAACCGTCCGCCGTTGGCCACCGGCGATGGTGGCAGCTCTGGAGCGTTTCCTTTCTCTCAAGTCGTGAGGATCGGGATCGCGTCGGAGATACCCTGGGCCTTGGCTCTGCGCATTGGCGAAACGGTTGCTGGGGATCCCCGCAGCCAGAGTCTCAGGTTACATCCTGTCTGGGGGGATGGAGATTGCTAGATTGGGATCAAGCCGAGGGCGGATTCCAGCAGCAGGCTTAACCCAGAGCCAAGAGAGCGCAGAGGGATCCCAAAGGCTTTCAGCGAGCTGTGAAAAAAACTGTGTAAGGGATTGCTTCCTGCGACACCTTTTCGCCTTCTTCTTCGTCTGTTTCAGTCCTATCGCGGCGCGTGGTATCAACGTGAGTGCAATGGCTTGTTTCTCTCGCTCTTCTTCCTTCTTCCCTGATGGGAGAGGGAGGCTGCGAAATCACTGGAGCTGGGCAGGGCTGTTGCTCATGGTTCTGCAGCTTGGGCAACCCGCCGTGGCTCAGACGGAAACCCGAGTTTGGAGCGGAACCGGCCAAATTTTGAGCGGCCAGGGGCAGGGGGCGACGGTGCAATTGATCTTGGAAACGGGTGGCGGGCGTATCTGGAGCCAATCGGGGCCGGCTTTGGATGCACCCTTTTCCGGCGGCCATATTTCGGTAACCAGCGGTGATGGCACCTGGCAAATTCAATCGCAAGGGGATCAGTTGTTGGTCACCTTTTACCGCGGCGAGCAGATCATCCGCTGGCAACTGCGGCCCATGGGCGAGATCCCCAGCTCTTCTCCTTCTGCGCCATCCAGCTCCCTGAGCAGTGACTCCGCCCAGCCCGTAGCGCTGCCCGTCCAAGAGCTGGTGATTCCAGTACTGAAGAATTTGCCCGGCAACCCCTGAGGGATCCCTGCCCCGCCGGTTCTCGACCCATGAAACCTGGTGCGTTGGCCGCTGGGGCTATCAAACCTGTGGCCACTGGAATGGGCTGGGATGATTTTGGGGGCGGTGGGCCTGGGGATCCTATCCCATCGGCAGTTAGCCCGCCTGTTGTTTAGCTGAGCAGCGGGACACAGGGCAGGGGCAGTTGAGCCGCTGCCGCCGCATCCAGCAACCACAGCAGCCGTCCTCTGGGGTTTACGCGCTGGCAGGGTAGGTGGGCCTCGGTGGTCAGCGCCTCTTTCACGATGGGGGCTTTGTTCGCTCCGGTTACCAGGAACACCACCTGGGCTGCTTGGTTCAGAACAGGATAGGTCAAGGTTAGACGCGGCTCCTGCCCTTTTTGCCCCACCGTCACCCAGCGGTGCTGCACCTGCAGAGCGGCGGTGTCGGGAAATAGAGAAGCTGTGTGGCCGTCTTCCCCCACCCCCAGCCATACCAGGTCGAGAGAAGGGCACTCTGCACCGAAAATCTGCCGCAGGGTCGCCTCGTATTCGGCAGCATCGCGAAGGGGATCCCTCGCTAAACAGGATGGGCCAGATTATGCTAGCAGCCTACACCGTTGCTCTGGGATCTAGCTAGAGGGTTGGGCCATCCCTGCTCAAGTTGCTAGACCTACCAGCGCAGCAGCGCCGCTGCTCCCTGAAACTCGTGGAGCAAGCGCTCTTCAGCTTCGCCGCGAACGAACTCCAGTTTAGCGCCAAAATCGCGGCCTAGCACCCACACCAGATCCCGCAGGGGTGCCGGCTGTGGCTCTGGGCAAAGGAGCTGGGCCATCTCCTGGGTTCCTCCCACAAAGCCGTCTGGGCAGCGCCAGATGGTGGCCTCTAGCCTCCAGGGCAGGACAAGGATTTCCACCCGGCCTAGCTGGAGGGCGTCCAGCACCGCATCCAAGCCCCAAGCGCCGGGCTGCTCTCGAATCCGCTCCAACAAAGCCAGCTCTCCTCGGCGCTCAGCGGCCTCCAGGACGGGTACCACTCGGTCGAGGATGTCTTGCGGCGTCGGTGTGTGAAGGTTGGCGGGGTGCCCCACCCGCGCGACGATGCGGTTGCGTAGGCCGCGGTTGAGATAGCCCTCAAAGTGGGACACCTGCCAGGCTTCGCCCATGAGCACCAGCCGCTCAATGCCCAGGCGATCCACTGCCTTATCCAGGGCGGAAGCCAGGTGCAGGTAGAGCTTGTGCATCCAGAGGCTGACCTTGGCCGCCTCCCGCTCCTTGGGGGAAAGCTTGTCGAAGGTGCCACCACTGCGGGCGCGACGTTCGGCAACGGCATTTTCAATGCGGCCGGCCAGCTTCTGCAGTTCCTGCCATTCCTCGGCGCTGATGTTGGCAAAGATTTCCGTGTCCTCTCGCAGTTCTCCCAAAAAGAGCTCGTAGAAGCGCCACCTGCTGCCAGACAGGTGCAACACCCCACCCCGCTCGTATTCATCAAAGGCAAAGAAAAGGGGCGTGAGGTAAGGTTCCCCCCAGCGGGCCTCCACCCGCCCATGGGCCAGATCCACCACCGGCAGCTCCACCTGCAGGTCGATTCGGCGCAGCACTGGCTTGCCGGCGGGATTGCGGCTGGCAAAAAGAACCAGGGTGCGGGCTGAAGGGCGCTCCTGCTCTACTAGAGCAAGGACTTGCTCGCAGAGGGAGTTATCAGGCTTGCTCTCCTCCCTCTCCAGCAGCTCCTTGAGGGTATTCTTGATGCGCCTCACCCAGGCGCGACCCGCATTTTCGGGACGAGCAGGGTTGGTGTCGGCATATATCGAGAGCACGGGCTTGCTGCTGTCGTCAAAGGCAGCTTGCAGATCCTGGATCAGGGTGTTGAGTTCGTCCATGGTCTTGAAAAGGGGCGTCGCTGGGGCTCAAGCGTAGCAGAAATAAGATAAATAAGATTAAGGGAAAGCGAGGGATCCGGCCCTAGCTGAAGCCCAGTTGGGCTCGGCTTTGAGGAGAAGCTTCTAGCATAGCCCGCGCCTAGAGCCGAGCGGCTGCGCTGCCCTCCAGATCCGCTGGCTCCGATTGGTCTGCCGGCGGCGGAGTCTCCTGTAGCTCAAGGGCCAAGAGAGTTTGGATCCCGTGTCAGCGATGCTGCAGTTCAGGGTGCGTGGCTCTGGCTGTACCGGGCGACTGTAGGGATATTCGGCCGACTCCAGGGGGAGAGTGGCAATTGGCAAGCTCCTCTCCTTTGGAAAACCAGCTGCAAGGCGGCCCTTGGCAAGGGTGTTGCCCAAGCTGAGGAGGTGGCCAAGGCGGTTGAGGAAGCCCTCTAAAGAGCTGTCCGCCGCGCAAGCGCCCAAGTTTGCCTGGTGCCAGAGGCTGAGCTGGAGCTCCTTGAGAACCTGGCTAGGCGGCGCGGCTTCTTTCCTCTCCCTCCAGGTGGACTTGCCCTTCCAGCAAAGCCAGGGTCAGCCGGTCAAGGGCCTCCAGATCCAATTCGTCGTAGAACCATTCTTGGAGAAGAAAGCAGATTTGGGATTCTTGTTCGCGGGTGAGGCAGGCACTCTGGAGAACCGATTCGACAATTGGGCGAATGGACATGGGGCAGCGCTCTAACTCAGCTACCCCTATGAAATTCAGAAGGAGGGGGAGACAGCCGTGATCCAAGTCAAATGGCCATCCTCAGTCAGGGCCTAGCCAAGCAAGCCCACTGCCGGCAGGGGCAACTCTGCCGCCGCTGCCGCATCTAGCAGCCACCGCAGCCGCCCTTTGGGGTTGACACTCTGACAAGGCAGGTGGGCCTCCGTCGTCAGCGCCTTTTTGACAATCTCGGCTTTGCTGGCTCCGGCAACCAAAAACACCACCTGGGCCGCCTGGTTTAGGACAGGATAGGTCAGGGTCAGGCGCGGCTCCTCTCCTTTCTGCCCCACGGTTACCCAGCGGTGTTGCACCTGCAGGGCGGCTGTGCCGGGGAACAAGGAAGCCGTATGGCCGTCCTCCCCCACTCCCAGCCAGATGAGATCAAAGGCAGGACATTCGTTGCCGAAAATCCGCCGCAGGGTCGCCTCGTATTCCGCTGCATCTCGCAAGGGATCCCCTGCATGGGTAGGCATGGGGAAAACTTGAGCCGCCGGGATCCCGATCTGCTCCAGCAAGGTTTCCCGCACCATACGGTAGTTGCTCTCAGGGTGATCCGGGGGAACATAGCGCTCATCCCCCCAGAACAGCCAGGTTTGTTGCCAAGGGATCCCTGGGGTTTGGGCCAGGGCAGCATACAGCTTCTTGGGGGTGCTCCCTCCCGCCAAGGCCACCGTAAAGCGTCCCCGCTCGCGAATGGCAGCGGCTGACCGACCTTGCCAAATCTCGATGGCCCGTTGGATTAAGACGGGGCCCTCCGGAAAGATCTCCAACTGGAATCCCTGCATACACCGAAGCCCTACTGCCGACCTATGCTGGGTCAGCCGACCTGCACCAACACTTTACCGAGGGGATCCCCTAAGCGGGGCAAACACTAGGAAGCCACCGCCAGCTCTTTGGCTTCTGCCCGAATTTGCTCGTAGAGGGCGCGCAGCTTCAGGCCCACGATGATCTGAATCAGACCAGAGCCATTGCGGGATCCCGGGTATTCCGGGTGCTTGCGCAACAGTTCCGTCAGCTCGCCATAGTAGCGGGTGGACAAGTTGCTCAGGTGGTTCTCGATGTAGATGACCTCTTCCAGCTTGTCGAAGGTGCCGTCGATCTCCAGAATCGAAACCGGGTGCTCGAAGTAGGTGGAAGGGCCATAGTGGAGGCGGATCCCTGGATAGGAACAAGTCAGCTTTTTGCCGCAGGGGATCCAATCAATGGTGGAGCCTTCGTCAAAGAGATAAACATGGTCGAAGTACTTCACCCCTTCCCGCTGGATCAGCCGCACCCGCAGTACTTTGTGCTCTGGATCCAGCTCCGGCAACAACTGGGTAGGCAAAACCTCAATGACGGCATCGGCGTACTGCTTCTGCACATCGACATAGGCTTCAAAGTCCGGGCGGCGAGCCTCGATTGAGCGCAACACATCTTCGTAGGTGTGGCCCCGCTCCGCCATGTCCCGCTTCACTTTCCAAGCAATCTTGATCTCTGGGGCCAGATCCAAGTACACCTTGAAGTCCAGCAGCTGGCGCACCCGCTCGTCATACATGGGATGCAGCCCCTCCAGGACGATGATGCGGTTGGGCTCCACCAGCTCCGGTGGGTCAATCAGCCCCGTCTCGTGGTTGTAGATGGGCTTCATCACACTTTGGCCGTTCTTAAGCGCCTTGGCCTGCTCGTACATCAGGTCGAAGTTGTTGGCGCGGGGATCCAGCGCCGTGATGCCCTTCTCTTTGCGCTGGTAGCGATCCAAGGAGTGATAGTCATCCAGACAGATGGTGGTAATCAGATCCCGGCCAAATAGATCCCCCAGCCGGCGTAAAAAGGTGGACTTGCCACAGCCAGAATCTCCGGCGACACCAATCATCACAACACGATCAGGACTGCTTGCCATGGGAACTCCTTGGGGACGGGCAGGGCAAAACTGAGAAAAAGGCTCTAGAAAGTTACCAACTGTTACGGTCTTGCATGATACCAAATAAAGCCGTTACATCACAAGCCGCTGGCAGGCCAGAGCTGTGGGCACCACAAGCAACAATTTAACAAAAAATCCATATTTTTGGCCGATGAGCTTGGCCGGGATTATTTTTCCGGGGTTGCCGCTCTCAGGACGGCCTGGGGGGCTGGCGAAGGTCGTCTGCTTCTCCTCTGACAAGTTCCATTTGAGCAGCCGGGCTGCTGTGGTGTTTGCTATTTTGCTATATGTAAACTCATTTCCTCCCAGTGCCAGGAGCAGATCGCAGGTATGGTTGCCAGCGCAGAAAAGCGAGAGGTTGTCGTCAATCTGTATCGTCCCAACGCACCGTTGATCGGCCACTGCGTGGAGACCTACTCCATTGTCGGTGAAGGAGCACCCGGACTGACTAAGCACATTGTGCTCAGCTTGCCGGATCCCAACTACCGCTACCTAGAAGGGCAAAGCGTTGGCATTATCCCTCCTGGCGAAGATGCCAAGGGCAAGCCCCACAAGCCCCGCCTTTACTCGATTGCTTCCACCCGCTTTGGCGATGATGGCGAGGGGCGCACCGTCTCTTTGAGCGTGAAGCGGGCTGAATATGTCGATAGAGAGACAGGCCAGCCGGGGGTGGGGGTCTGCTCCGGCTTCCTCACCGATTTGAAGGCAGGCGACGAGGTGATGATCACGGGGCCATCGGGGAAAACCTTCCTGTTGCCTGAAGATGAGAATGCCAACCTGATCTTGATCGCCACCGGCACCGGCATTGCCCCTTTTCGCGCCTTCATCAAGCACCTGTTTGAAGAGGATCCCAACTATCAGGGCAAGATCTGGCTGTTCTTTGGGGTGCCCACCACCTCCACCTTGCTCTACCACGGGGATCTGGAGGCCTGGAAAGCCCAGTACGGGGATCGCTTCCGCGTCGATTACGCCATCAGCCGCGAGCAACAGACCCCCGATGGCAAGAAAATGTACGTGCAAAACCGCATGGCCGAATACGGTGCCGAGCTGTGGGACATGCTCCAGAAGCCTAACACCTACACCTACATCTGCGGCCTCAAGGGGATGGAGGACGGGATCAACAACGTCATGGGGCCTTTGGCGGAACAAGCCGGTCAGGATTGGAGCAAGTTCCAGAAGGAGCTGAAGAAGGCGGACAGGTGGCACGAAGAAACCTACTGATCTCTGCTTGTCGGGTTTTCAGAGCCAAAGGGATCCCGCTCCTCTGCAAGGTGCCGGATGAGGCTATCCGTACCGTGTGGTCGATGGGCAATAGTTTGTGGCACAGGCTGGGCAGCTAGGGGACAAGAATGTGGTGCAGGAGCTCCTTTCCCGAAGTGCTTCGTGAAACTCGTGACCAGAGCCTTGCCCGAGAGCTGTGCTCCGCCGGCGCGATTGGCGTGGGGAGTATGTCAAAATGCTTCTATCTCCCAGCGTGAGCGCTTTTTTCCCAGGAGCATCGAACCGTGGACGCGCGCTACAATCCCCAGGCCATCGAGAGCAAGTGGCAAGCCCACTGGCGTGAAATCGGGCTGGATCGCACCCCAGAGCTGAAGGACGGGAGCCGCAAATTTTATGCTCTGTCCATGTTCCCCTATCCCAGCGGCAACCTGCACATGGGGCATGTGCGCAATTACACCATCACCGATGTGATTGCCCGCTACAAGCGAATGCAGGGATACGCGGTGTTGCACCCGATGGGCTGGGATGCCTTTGGCCTGCCGGCGGAGAATGCCGCCATCGACCGGGGGATCCCACCGGCCAAGTGGACCTACCAAAACATTGCCCAGATGCGGGATCAGTTGCAGCGGTTGGGCCTGTCCTACGACTGGGAGCGGGAGATTACCAGTTGTTCGCCGGACTACTACAAGTGGACGCAGTGGATCTTCCTGCAATTTTTGCAGGCGGGCTTGGCCTACCAGAAAGAGGCGGCGGTGAACTGGGATCCGGTGGATCAGACGGTGTTGGCCAACGAGCAGGTGGATGCGGAGGGGCGTTCCTGGAGATCCGGCGCCCTGGTGGAAAAGCGCATGCTCAAGCAGTGGTTTTTCAAAATCACCGCCTATGCCGACCAACTGCTGGCGGATCTGGAAAAGCTCTCCGGCTGGCCGGAGCGGGTGCGCACCATGCAGGAGAACTGGATCGGCCAATCGGTGGGGGCTAAGGTGATTTTCAAAACCGAGGCAGGGGACGAGCTGGCAGTGTTCACCACCCGGCCCGATACCCTCTGGGGGGCCACCTTCATGGTGCTGGCGCCGGAGCACCCCTTGGTGGACAAGCTCACCACCGCCGAGCAACTGCAGGCCGTCAGAGCCTATCAAGCCCAGGCCGCTGCCCGCAGCGAGATCGAGCGCAGCGCCGAAGACCGGGAAAAAACGGGGGTTTGGACGGGATCCTACGCCATCAACCCCGTTAACCAAGAGCGGATCCCCATCTGGATTGCCGACTATGTGTTGATGGGCTACGGGACGGGGGCCATCATGGCTGTGCCTGCCCACGACCAGCGGGATTTCGAGTTTGCCCGCAAGTTCGGCCTGCCCATCAAGCGGGTGGTGCAGCCGCCGGAGGGTTCTCCGGCCTCAGCGGATCGCGCCAGCGGGACGGAGTCCTCAGAACTGCAGGCTGCCTGGACGGGGGAAGGGGTGATGATCAACTCTGGCCCCCTAGACGGGATCCCGGTGGGCAAAGGCCCAGGGCAAAGCGTGGAAAGAGCCATCGCCTGGCTGGAAGCCCAGGGGCTGGGGGAAAAGCAGATCAACTACCGCCTGCGGGATTGGCTGATCTCGCGGCAGCGCTACTGGGGTTGTCCCATCCCGGTGATCCATTGTCCCCACTGTGGCATTGTGCCGGTGCCGGAGAAGGATCTGCCGGTGCTCTTGCCGGAGGATGTGGAGCTGACGGGGCGAGGGGGATCCCCGTTGGCCCAGCTGGAGAACTGGGTGAAGGTGAAATGCCCCACCTGTGGCACGGAAGCCCGCCGGGAAACCGATACCATGGACACCTTTGTCTGCTCGTCGTGGTACTTCCTGCGCTTCAGCGATGCCCGCAACGACCGAGAGATCTTCCGCAAAGACCAGGTGAACGCCTGGCTGCCGGTGGATCAGTACGTGGGCGGCATCGAGCACGCCATCCTGCACCTGCTCTACTCCCGCTTTTTTACCAAGGTGTTGCGGGATCGGGGGCTGCTGGATTTTGACGAGCCGTTCTCGCGTCTGCTCACCCAGGGGATGGTGCAAGGGCGCACCTACTACAACCCCAACAAGTCCGGCAAGGATCGCTGGATCCCGGCAGCTCTGGTGCAGGATCCCAACGACCCGCGGGATCCGGAAACGGGCGAGCCCCTGCAAGTTATCTACGCTACCATGTCCAAGTCCAAGGGCAACGGCGTGGATCCCGAGGAGGTGCTGGCCCACTACGGGGCGGATACGGCCCGCATGTTTATCCTCTTCAAGGCCCCGCCGGAGAAGGATCTGGAGTGGGACGATGCCGATGTGGAGGGGCAATTTCGCTTTCTCAACCGCGTCTGGCGGCAGGTGTACGAGTTTGTCGTTCGCGGTAGCGGGACGGAGTCCTTGCAGAGCGGGGCCCCAGAGCTGTTGCCGGCCAAGGTCGAGGTGGGATCCCTGACCAAGGCGGAAAAAGATCTGCGCCGGGCCATCCACACCGCCATCAAGGAAGTCAGCGAAGATCTGGAAAACGATTATCAATTCAACACCGCCATTGCCGAGCTGATGAAGCTGAGCAATGCTCTGGGGGAGGCCGGGATCCCGAATTCGCCGGTCTATGCAGAGGGGATCCGCACGCTGGTGTTGCTGATGGCGCCTTTTGCCCCCCATATTGCGGAGGAGCTGTGGCAGGCGCTGGGGGGCGCAGACTCGGTGCATCGGCAGTCTTGGCCCAGCTATGACCCGGCAGCGCTGGTGACCGACACGGTGACCATTGTGATTCAGGTGAACGGCAAATTGCGCGGCTCGTTTGAGGCCCCTGCCGAGGTAACGCCGGAGGAGCAGGAACAGTTGGCCCTTCGGTCAGAAGCAGCGCAGAAATACCTGGAGGGGGCAACACCCAAAAAAGTGGTGGTGGTGCCGAAAAAGCTGGTTAACTTTGTCCTCTAACGGCGGGCCTGGCCAAAATGTTCCGCACTGCTGACACGAACGGGATCGGGGCTTTCACTCGGCGTGGCAGCTCATCGACTTTCCAGGATCGGGCTATGCTGGACTGAGGACTACACCCATCTCCCTGTTGCTATGCGAGACCTTCTGCGCGACATCCTTCGGGACTGCTCTGGCTTTGTGGAACTGCGCTACCACAGCAAGGTGTTCCGCAGCGTCACTGCCGAGAAGGGCCGCCTTGAGCGCACCGCGGTTCGTCGCCGTTCCGGAGTGGGGGTGCGGGTGTTGGAAGCAGGTACTTGGGGCTTCGCTGCCACCGGGGATCCCTCGCCGGCTGCCATTCGGGAGGCCATCGCTGAAGCTCGCCGTGCCGCCCAAGCCAGCGCCGACTACCGCAAACAAAAGCTGGGATCCCTGCCCAGTGTGCGGCTGGCCCAAGGGGAGTTCTGCGAGCCCGGTGTGGAGGAGGTGTTGAACAAACCGCTGGAGGCGAAGATCCAGTTGGCTTTGGAAACCGAGGCGCAGGCCCGGCAGGCCTCTCGCCAAATTAGCTCCGCCAGTTGCACCTACAACGAGATCTACGAGGAAAAAGCCATTGTCACCACCGATGGGGCGGATGTGGCCTTTCGTCTGGTGCGCCCCGAGCTGCGAGTTCAGGCGGTGGCCGAAGCGGACGGCCAGCTCAGCAGTGGCTCCGAGGCCATTGGGGTAACAGGGGGATGGGATTGCCTGTTCCGCTCGCATCCCTTGCAGATGGCGGAAAAGGCGGCTGCTACCGCGGTTGATTTATTGTCCGCAGGCTACGCAGAAGGGGGATGGGCCACGGTTATTCTGTCGCCTTCCATCGTGGGGCTGTTGGTGCACGAGGCCATTGGCCACACGGTCGAGGCGGATTTTGTTCTGGCGGGTTCTGTGGCTGCCGGCAAGCTGGGGCAGCGGGTGGCCAGCGACTGGGTTACCCTCAAAGACTCCGGCCATTCAGAGTTTATGCCGGGGGCAGGGGGAACCCTTCCTGTGGACGACGAGGGCGTTCCTACCCAAAGCACCACCATCATCCAAAACGGCATTCTGGTCAGCTATCTCCACAACCGCGAAACTGCTGCCCACTTTGGCGTAGAGCCCACCGGCAATGCCCGCGCCTGGGAATATGCCGATGAGCCTTTGATCCGCATGCGCAACACCTTCATTGAACCCGGATCCCAAACGCTAGAGGAAATCATCGCCAGCACTCCCGATGGCTACTTCCTGGATGGGGCCAGGAACGGGCAGGCGGACTCCACGGGCGAGTTTATGTTTGGGGTAGAGCGGGCCTACCGCATTCGCGATGGCAAGCTGGCGAAGTTGCTGCGCGGTGTCACCATCACCGGCAATGCTTTTGAGGTGCTGCAATCGGTGGATGCCGTCTCGCGGGACTTCCTGTGGGACTTGGGATCCGGCCATTGCGGCAAGGGTCAACCGGCCAAGGTGGATGCAGGCGGCCCCTACATTCGCTGTCGGGCCATTGTGGGCGGACAGCAACCTGCCTAGGAGCTTTCCCGGGCACTTGGGACGGCGGTTGCGCCAGCAGGGCAGCGCACCTAGACAAATCTGACAAATCTATCGATGGGGTAGGGATCCCTGTAACCGTTCCTGCGCTACTGCGGGTACCACTGCTTTTGCCAAGCACGCATCTGCTCAATCTCCGCCTGCTGGGTGGCCAAAATTGCCTCTGACAGTTGGCGAACCTGGGGGCGCTGGGATTTCTCCAAGGCCTCTTTGGCCATGCTTAAGGCCCCCTCATGGTGTTGGATCATGGCCTGCAGAAACCGCCGGTCAAACTCCGGGTCGGCGGCTCCCAGGTCTGTGTCCATGCGCATGGAGGAGATTATTTCTGGGGTCATGGCCATCAGATGCCCCATTTCCTCATGCCACATCACGGGATCCTGGGGAGCTTCTGGGTACCAGCTCAGCCGCCAAGCCCGCATTTGCTCGATTTCTTGGCTTTGGGTCCTCAAGATGGCCTCTGCCAACTGACGAATCTCCTGCCGCCGGGATTTTTGCAGGGCCTCCTCGGCCATGAGCACAGCCCCTTCATGGTGCAAGATCATGGCATCGAGGAAGCGCAAATCGAAGGATTCATCTGCAGGGCCCAGGCTCATCAAATGAGCCATGTGAACAGAGGGATCCCCATTGTGGTTATGAGAAGCTGCCTCTGCCCTCGGCCCCTCCCCGCCAGCCCAAGTGGTGCTGAGGGCAAACACACTGGCAAGGAGCAGGCTACGGCCAGTCTTGTTTAAAAGCACCGCTATTTCCCCCTGACAACAGGACGACAACAGTCCCAATATTCTAAAGCCCCTCCCGCGGGGGATCCCAGGAGGGGCAATAGATCTACCCAAGGATTTAGCGAGGGAAAACCACCTGGGCTCGCAACTCGCCCGGCGGGTTGGCCTGCGTGTGAATGTTGATGTAGTAAGCTCCGGCCAAAAAGCTGGAGACTTGCTCAGGGGTGAGGTTGGCTTCCAGTCGGAAATTCCCCGACTGATTGCCTGGATTCGGCAACATGTTCAAGACAAAGACCACCGGCCCTGTGGCCTGGGCGAAAGATTGTCCTGGCTGCGGCTGAGCAATGTGAATATGTCCAGGGCCAAGGTAGTGTCGCGTATTTTGTGGGTTAAGCATGGAGGGCGGAATGGACCGAGAGGAGCTCAAGAGGTTGACCAAGGAGGAGATCAGCCGGCGCATCCGGGAAGGGGTCAAGGCCGTCATTGAGCAGGTGTCGGAAGAAGAGATGACCGAGCACCTGGCTGCGGGTTACCGTGAGCGCACCCCAAGCCGCCGCGGGGAGCGGAACGGCTACTACACCCGGGACCTCATCACGCCGGCGGGCAGGATCGCCCAGCTCCGGGTACCCCGGGACCGGGAGGGGACTTTCCTGACCGAGGTCTTTGAGCGGTGCAAGCGGATGACCGGGGAGGTGGCGGTTCATTTGGGGTAGGGGCCCCAAAGCGGAAGCGGTGCTGGAGATGTACCTGCAAGGGGTCTCCACCCGCAAGGTAGCGGCCATCACGGAGGGCGTGTCCCGGGTGCGCATCGGTAAGGACGCGGTCTCCAGGGTAGCCCAGCGCCTGGAGGAGGAGCTCTCCGCCTGGCGGGGCCGGCCTTTGGAGCTGGCCTACCCCTACCTCTACCTGGACGCGGCCTACTTCAAGGCGAACTGGGGCGGGCGGGTGGTGGACCTGGCCCTTCTGGTGGCGGTGGGGGTGAACGAAGAAGGCTACCGGGAAGTGCTGACGGTGGAGCCGGCGGGCGGGGAGAGGAAGGAGGCCTGGAGGAACCTGCTGAAGGGCCTGGTGGAGCGGGGGCTTCGGGGGGTGAGGCTGGTCATTTCCGACGACCACCCTTCCATCCGCCAAGCGGTGATGGCGGAGCTTCCTGGGGCCAGCTGGCAGCGGTGCGTGGTGCACTTTATGCGGAACGTTTTAGCTCATGTGCCGCAGTCGGAGCGGGGTGTGGTGGCCGAGGAGCTGCAGGAGGTGTTTGTGGCGCGGCGGCGGGGCACGGCGGAATCTCTGGCCCAGGAGTTCGTTGAGCGTTACCGGGACCGGTTTAAGCGGGCGGTGGAGGTGTTTGCCCAGGGTCTGGGGGAGGCCCTGACCTACCTGGACTTTCCCGGGGTCCACCAGCGGCACATCAAGAGCACCAATGTGCTGGAGCGGCTTATCCGTGAGGTGAAGCGGCGGACCAGGGTGGTTGGGGTCTTCCCCGGCGAGGGGAGCCTGGTGAATCTGGCCACGGTGGTGATGCTGAGGGCCACGGAGGACTGGGCTTTCCGGCGTTACCTGGACATGGGCCCGCTTTGGGCCGTGGAAGAAAAACCCACAAAAATCGCGACTTGACAAGGGCCAAAGTTAGCAATGGGTAGAAGTGGGGTTGTGAGATTTGTAAAGCTTCCTTAACCGCTGAGAAACAAGACAGCAACCAGGCAAAAGCCGCAAAAAGCCTCGAAAATTGAACGAGGCCGAAGGGCAAAACCGATCAACAACATGGAAAAAAGCTCCTCGGTCAGAGAACAGGCTAAATAAGGTACGTATCAGGCCAAGCTTCGGATTCATCTCTGGGTTTAAAAGACGGCGACATCACTGCTACCGAGAGACAAAAATCCCCACCCTGTGGGGGGCGGGGGATGGTGTAGACTGCACGCGGAGCAGAAATCTCTGACCGTACCCATCGGAAGGCATAGCCGGGGAGAGTGTTCACCAAGGCACTTTCCCCAACCTCCGTTCAGGATGGATCCGTTTATCCTCTGGCCGAGGCAGCCAAGGCGGAGTTCATAATCGGCCAGAACCAGTGGGGCCGCATCAGGATGACAGTGTCGATGACGTGGATGATGCCGTTATCGGCTTCGATGTCCGCCTGGATAACGGTGGCGTTATTGACCTCGAAAACGTCCCCTTCGATCAACAAGTCGATGGGGGATCCCTCTACCGAGCCCACACTTTGGTACTTGGCCAAATCCGCCTTTTTCAGGCGACCGGGCACCACGTGGTAACACAAGATGCGGGTCAGTTGGGGGATGTTTTGCACCAGAGTGGTGATGGTGCCAGGGGGCAGCTTGGCAAAAGCCGCATCGGTGGGGGCAAAAACGGTAAAGGGGCCAGGGCTTTTGAGAGTGTCTACCAGGTTTGCCGCTTTAACGGCAGTTACCAAGGTGGAAAAGCCCTCAGCAGAGACGGCAATATCGACAATATCGGGCATGGCTGGGATCCTTTGGCTGGGAAGTTGCTGCTAACAAAGTTGCTGCTCGAAAGGCTTTGGGATCATTAAAGTTGCCACGGGCTAGCGATAATTCTGATCCTGAATGTAGGCGAGGCGGGCTGCTTCCCGGATCCCGTATTCCGGTCGAGTGAAGCGATTGAGTTGGCCCTCGAAATAACGGCGGTTCATCATCAAGTGCCGTGGATTTGGATCATCAAGGGGATACAAGAAAGCGGCCCTTCCCGCCTGAATCACGGCTGAGGTGACGTTGTACATGGAGCGCTGGAAGCTAACCCCCAATTGAATCAGCATGTCCTCTTCGCCGCGGCAATGCTTGCGGTAATATTCCACCAAATACTGGGGCAAAAAGTGGTACATATCCTGGTGCAGGAGCGTGGGCGGGATCCCAGCGGTGCCCACCGGAAACTTATCGGCGTAGAGGATCCCGTAGTGGAAGTCCAACTGGTTGGTGGGAACTTCGTTGGCCTGGGCGTTGTAGGACTTGGTGCCGCGGAAAGGAGAGGTGCGATAAAACACGGCCTCTACATAGGGGAAAGCGGCCTCATATAGCCAGGTAAATCCCTTGGATTTGGGCACAATATCGTACCATTCTCCCCGAATGCGCACGCGGTGGTAGATGGGTCGTCCGGCAATGGTGAAGATCCCGTTGACCAGAAAGTTCATCGCCTCCGGCACGCTGGTAATTTTGCCTTCATCGTAGAGATCGCTCATCTCAAAAAAGACCGGAGCCATCACCTCCCAAAACAGGCCCAACACCGAGTACATGGTGGCCTGGCGGCACAGCTCCAAAAACATATCGGGGAAGAGCTTGTATAGCCCCATCAACAAGGGGTTGCCCTGGCAATAGGCGCGGATGGCGCGGTCGGCATTTTGCTTGTATTCTTCGGAATCCATGTAGGGATCCAGCAAGCCCCCCATATCCCGGTGCCAGAGCATGGCCCGCATACATTCTTCGGCAAATTCCATGTTGATGCGGTCATGCCAGAGGTGATGCAAAATTCTGGGCAGCTTGCGCTTCAGCTCCCCTTTTTCCATGAACTCCAGCAGCTCGGGGTGGGCCGTAGCCTGGCCCCGCCAAATGCGCAAATCCGCGTTATCTCCCGCGTAGTGGTTGGCCAGCTTCAGATACTCTTCAGGAATGATGAACTTGAAAAAAGGCAAGGGATCCACAAACACCTGCTCGGCAATGTAGAGCAGATCCCGCCAGTAGAAATCCATTGGCACGGCATAGGCTTTGTAGAGGCCGATAATTTGCATCAGGTTTTCCGGCGTATCTGGCAGCATGGATCCCCCTGCCTCCAAGCGGTGGACTATATCCGCAAAAGGATGGGTAGAAGGGGGCAGCTTGCGGGCTGTGAGGGTTGTCGTCATAGAAGAAGTCTCCAACTCTTCAAAAGTTCTGGCTCCTTGAGGTCATTCCCTGGGATCTCAATTCCTGGGAGTTTCCCGCTTGCCTGGATCGGCTCCAGAGAGGGTGATGGGGGCAAGGTCACCGGCTGATGCCAAGATAAGCGTTTGGGCCTGAGCCACCTGGGTGGATAGGGTAAAGGCCAACGGTTGCGGCCATTTCACCAGGTTCATGGGCTGGATCCCAAACCAAACGATCAAGGCCGTCAAAATAAGCCCTGGGATCCGCTCCCAGCCATGCACGCGCGGGTAGTAGGCGGTGCGGTTGTCCAACCTGCCAAAGCAGGTGCGGTTTAGCAAAATCACGAAGTACACCGCCGTCAAACCGGTGCCACAGATGCTGATCAAAGTCGGCAAAGGAAAATCCTGATAGCTGCCCTGGAAGATCAAAAACTCCGCCACAAAGCCCACCAGGCCAGGGATCCCGGCGCTGGCCATCCCCCCCAAGATGAGCAGGGCGCTCACTGTGGGCAAGCCTCGCAAGGGGTTGAGCAGGCCGTTGAGTACGTTCAGATCCCGCGTTCCCACTTTGCGCTCCACCAAGCCCACCAGATCAAACAGCAGCGCCAAGATGAGACCATGGGAGACCATCTGCACCATCGCCCCGGTCAGGCTAATGGGGGTGGCTGCCGCCATGCCCAGCAAGATGTAGCCCATGTGGCCAATGGAGCTGTAGGCCACCATGCGCTTGATGTCTTTTTGGGCGATGGCTGCCAAAGCCCCGGACAACACGGCAATGGCTCCCCACCAGGCTAGGATCCCGCCCAGGTCGGCCCAAGCTTGGGGAAACAACTGCAGCCCAAAGCGAAACAGACCGTACGTGCCTAACTTGGAGAGGATCCCTCCCAGGAGGATGGCCACTGGCGGCGACGACTCCCCGTATGCATCAGGCAACCAGGTGTGGAAGGGGATCAGCGGCATCTTAATGCCGAAAGCCACGATCAAGGCCAACAGCGTCAAGGTCTGGGCAACAGGGCTGAGAGAGGTGATGCGGATCTCCAGCAGCTCAAAGCTATGGGGATCCCCCAGCCAGTAGATGGCCAAAAAGGCCCCCAACAGAAAGATGGCGGAAACGGCGGTGTAAATCAAAAACTTGATGGCAGCATAATCCCGCTTGGGGCTGCCCCAAATGGAGATGAGCAGGTAGATCGGGATCAGCACCAGCTCGTAAAACAAGAAGAACAAAAGCAGGTTCTGGGCAACAAAAGCCCCGTTGACCGACCCGCTCATGAACAAAATGCAGCCGTATAAGAGGTTGGGCCGCTTCACCTCTGGCTCAGCTGTCAGCACCGCAATCAGCGTGAGCAGCCCATTCAAAGCCACCATCAGCAGGGAAAACCCGTCCAGGCCCAGGGAGTAGCTCAGCCCAATTGCCGGGATCCAATCCCACCGCTGCACCCACTGCAGCCCTTCCGCTTGCAGGTCAAAGTTGGCAAACAGCAGCAGCGAGATCCCCAGCAGGATCCCGGCCAAGGCCACCGCCAGCTTTCGCCCCCCCAAGCCTAAGAACAGGAGCAGGGATCCCAAGATCGGCAACACAATCAAGGCACTCAGCATGGTCTTTTCCCTCTTTATCTAAGGACTCCGTCCCGCTACCTTGCCCAAGCCTAGAGAATCAGCCAGCCCAGCAGGGCCACCCCCACCACAATCGTCAGCACGTAGGCTTGCAACTGGCCAGAGGTGGTGTATTTCAAAACCTGTCCACCCGCCAATACCGCCAAGCTGGTCAAATTTACCAAGCCGTCTACCACATAGCGGTCGAACAAGGCTGTAACCTCAGAGATGATGCGTACCGCAAACACCACACTGGCCCGGTAGAGCTTGGGGGTGTAGAAGTCGTTGGCCAACAAATCCTGCCAGTCGGCCAAGAAGGTCCAGTCCACCGGCTGCCGCTGCGGACGCAGATACAGCCAGGCTCCCAAGGCAATGCCTGTCAAGCTGGATCCCGTCATTACCCCAACAGGGATCCCTTCCAGAGCGGGAATCAGACCTAGTGCCGCTAGGATCATGGGCATGTGCAGCGTTACCCCCATCATGGCGGTGCTGGGCAACATCATCGGCCAATGCACCTCTGGCGAACGCTCGCTCATCTGCTGCGGCTTGCCCCCCCAGATCAGGCCAAACACCCGTGTCAGCCCTAGGGCCGTTACAGCATTGGTGACCAGCACGACTGCCGCCCACAACCCCTGCCCCGGTTGCACCAACTGCTGCCACAGATCCGTCAGCACCCAAAAGGAACCGAAAGGCGGCAAAGCGATGATTCCAGCCATCCCGGTCAAGAAGCACAGCCCCGAGATAGGACGCCGCGACCACAAGCCTCCTAGATAGCGCAGATCCTGGGTAATGCTGTTCCAGATCACCATGCCCAGCGCCATCACCAACAGGGCCATCGCGGGCGCATAGGTCAGCAGCAACCCATAGGCTTGCTGGGGATGACCGGTGCCCACCGCCACAAAGATCAAGCCCATGTAGGCGCTCACCAGATAAGACAGGGCCCGCTTGGCATCGATCTGGGCCAAAGCCACCAGGGATCCCCCCACCGCCGTCAAGCTGCCGATAGTCAGCATCACCTTCAGCACTGTTGGGGAAAGCTCGTAGAGGGGTTGCAGGCGAATCAACACCCAGGCCCCTGTGCCCACCACCACCGCATTGCGCAAGATCGTCGAGGGGATCGGCCCTTCCATCGCCTCATCCAGCCACAGGTGCAGAGGAAATTGGGCACACTTGCCTACGGGGCCGGCCAGCAACCCCAGCCCTACCAGGGCCAGCAGGGTGGGATCCACAGTGACAGATCCTGCCTGCACCGCCTCTGCCCAGGCCGCCAAATCCTCAAACTCCCAGGAGCCGGTCAGGGGATAGATGGCGATTACCCCCATCAAGAGCAACAGGTCGCCGATGCGCTTGGTTAAAAAAGCATCCCGCGCTCCCGTCACCACCAGCGATTGGTTGAACCAAAAGCCCACCAACAGGTAAGTGCCCAGGGTCAAAATCTCCAGGATCACGTAGCTGAAAAAGAGGGAGTCGCACAAAGCCAAGGCACACATCCCCCCCTCAAACAGGCCCAGCAGGGAGAAAAACCGCGCCCAGCCCCAGTCCATTTCCATGTAGCCAAAGCCGTAGATCTGGGCCACCAGGTTCAGCCCCGTCACCACAGCGCAGGCCCCCAGAGTTGCCGATGACACCTGCAGCGGCAGCTCTAACATCAGATCCCCCACCTGTAGCCAGGGCAACCGAATGACCTGCGCCGGCTGATCCCAAATTGCCACCAGCGCCCCCACGCTGTGCAGGAAGGCCATCAACGTCAAGAGCGCATTCAGATAACCTGCCGGACGTGGTCCCGTGCGCCGGGTGATTCCTGGGGACCAGATCAGCGCTCCCGCCCACGCCACCAAGGCGTAGAGGGGAATCAGCCATGCAGTTGTGACCAGCCCGTTCAAGCTCATAATCCTCCTTCGGCCAGGGATCTTGGCCAAACTGGAACACTTGCTGAGATCCTGTAAAAAGTCTTAAGTAGCATCTTAGCTGCGAACTAGGATAGATAAAAATTGAACTTTCCGATAAAAACTATAGACAAAAATCTATAGTTCAAGCAGGGGGAGCAGAATAACCTCTGTCGTTGTCACCCCCTCACTCTCTAAAGCGTAGATGGAAATGAACCCCTTGGGAACTCAGGATCCCCGGCTGCGCAGATACCGTGAATGGCTCTAGGACATCCCCGAAGTTCTGCTGCCCTACTTCCGGTCTTCGATAGGCTAACGCAAGCAGGATCCCGTTCACCTCTTCATCCCAAGGCTACCATCGTAAGTCCCTGTGAAATTGCCAAGAAGATGAAGACTGAGAACAACGACCTAGAAGGGCGTTTTGACTTTGGGTTGCTTGACCTTCAGCTCGCGAATCCGTTTCAACATCTTCTGGAAATACTCCGCTAGGTAGTCCTCAAGCGAGGTCAGAGAGGCCAGTTCGATCCCCAGGGTTTCGCATACAGGCGTCATATCGGCGTGCATGGGTTCTTTGGCCGCGATCACCTCCACAAACGCCAGCCGGTCGGCAATGTTCCAGCTCCACTGAAAAAACTGCGCCACCTTGCGCGCCCCTCGCAGTAATCCCAGCGGCATGGTGCTGACCTTGGCCTTTTTGCCGGAGAGCTGCTCGCACAAGGCAATGACTTCTCGAGCCGTCCAAGCCTTGGGCCCCACCAAGGGAAAGATTTGCTGCTTGGCAGCTTCTACAGTGAGAGCTCGCACCGCAAACCGGGCAGCATCCAAGGTGTCCAGGTAGGCCGTTGGCATGCCCTCGCCGGTTACCCAGACGATTTGTTCTTCCAAGATGGGGATGGCGTACTGGCCGATCAACCCCTGCATAAAGCCCGCTGGCCGGAAAATGGTGTAGGGCATCTGGGATCCGATCAAATACTTCTCGATGTGATGCTTGAAATTCATCAGGGGCACATTGGGATACTCGTGGTGGGCGCCCATGATGGAGAAAAAGATAAAATGCCCTACCTGGGCAGCCCGTGCCGCATTGATCAGGGCAACTTTGCCATCCCAGTCCACCTGACGGGCGCTGAGGGTATCGGTCACCCGCACCGTGGCACAGTCGATCACCGCCTCGATGCCTTCCATGGCGGAGTTGAGGGTGCTGGGCTGAAGCAGATTTCCCACTTTCAGTTGAGCGCCCCATTCACTCAAGAAAGCAGCCTTTGCCGGATTTCGCACCAGACAGGTGACTTGATGTCCTTCTTCGATGGCTCGGCGCACCACCTGACGGCCCAGCGTTCCCGTCGCCCCCACAACCAGCACGTTCATAAAATTATCATTTCTTAACCTTAGGCTTAGTCTATCAGACCAGCGCAACTCCCGACACAACCTTAGAGGCAGCAACAAACCAATGGGGATCCCTTGCCAAACCAGCTCTGAAGGGATCCCTAGAGTTAGGTACTGAGAAAGCGTTCAGCTGGCCAGCTCGTTCATGCGTTGCGCCAGGGTAAAGTCCAGTTCTGTAATGCCCCCGGCATCGTGGGTGGTAAGATGCACCCGCACGCGGTTGTAGACATTGGTCCATTCGGGATGGTGCCCCATGCTCTCGGCCACCAAGGCCACACTGCTCATCCAGCCAAAGGCTTCGACAAAGGAGCGAAACTGAAATTGACGATGCAGCTTCCCATCCTGCAAAGACCAGCCCGGCAGATTTTCCAGCTTGGCTTGGACCTCAGCTTCACTGAGTTTGACAGGTCTGGACATGGGCTTTCCCTCCAGTCTTTGCCACCGCTTTCATCAAAAGAGCAACTGAGAGCGGATCCCAGCTTATTTACAAAACTTCATAACCTTTTGGTTCTGCCACGCCAGCGGCGCCGAGGGGTTTGTACAGCCAGTAGCCTTGCACGGAGAAATGGGCCCGCTTGTAGAAATTGAGGGCAGCCTGGTTATGGCGATAAACCTGCAGGGTGATGGCCGCCAGCTGCTGCTGGGATCCCCAGCGTTCCACCTGTTGCATCAAAGCTCTGCCCAGGCCCTGCCGACGATGGGCGGGATCCACCCAGAGCAGAAAAATGTAGGCTACCCGCCGATGGGTGGCTTGATCGGTGGAGATGCCGGCCCAAACACAGCCCACCGGCTCCCCTGTTTCTTCCTTGAGGATCCACCAGCAGGGGGTGCGGGGTGGGTCGAAGAGGCGATCCAGCGTCTCTTCCAGGTGATCCCAGTTGCTTTGCTCTGGAAAAGATTCCTGCAACGTGGCCTGCAATCCTCGCCTCACCCAGGGCCGATCCCAGGCTGAACCAATGCGCCAACGATAACCCACAGGCAGAGGGATCCCTTGTTCAGCCATCCTCAGGCATTTGCAGAAAGGGCCACAGGCGTCGCTTCTTCTAGAGGGGCAGGCTGGGCCATATCCTCCGGCAGAAACGAGCGAATGCTCACCACCACCAGGGTAAACAGAAACACCAGCAGGATGAGGGCAGGAAAGATATATTGCCGCAAGATGTTCATATTTCTACATAACCTTGGTCTCTACAGCATAGCGTGCAGGGAGGGATCCCTGGGCACCCTTTCGGATCATCCTCATCTCAATCCATATCAACTGACCCTGGGGGATCCCATGCGTCAATAAGGTGAGAAAGTGTAGCCTATGATTCCAAAGTGAGGTCAGCTGTGCATTAAGGTCGAGCGTAGTTGTGGGTCATCCGCCCCACCTGATCCCACTGCTGCGCGACGCGAGCGGAGAATCCATGAGCACCCCCAATCGCCCCTTGAAGACCCTTGGGATCCCTCCCAATGCCTGGGCTGTGAATGCCGAAATGGCCGACCTCACCCGTCCGCCCTTGGATCCCCGGCCCATCCTGCTACCCACCTCCAGCAAAACCCTGCGCTTGGATCTGGCCAAGGCGGCGTTGTTGGTGATCGACATGCAAAACGACTTTTGTCATCCCGACGGTTGGCTGGCCAGCATTGGCGTCGATGTCACATCTGCACGGGCTCCCATCGGCCCTCTAAAAGCCCTGCTGCCCCGCCTGCGACAAGCTCAAGTGCCGATTGTGTGGGTGAACTGGGGCAATCGCCCTGACTTGCTCAACATCAGCGCCGGCTTGCGACATGTGTACAACCCCACCGGAGAGGGAGTAGGGCTGGGGGATCCCTTGCCTAAGAACGGGTCTTTAGTCCTCACGCGGGGCAGTTGGGGCGCTGCTGTGGTGGAGGAACTGGAGGTCAAACCCGAGGATATCTGGGTGGATAAGTTCCGCATGAGCGGCTTTTGGGATACCCCTCTCGATAGCATTCTCAGAAACCTGGGGCGCACCACCCTCTTTTTTGCCGGCGTGAACATCGACCAGTGCGTCATGACCACGCTGCAAGATGCCAATTTCCTCGGCTACGACTGCATTTTGCTGGAAGACTGCGCCGCCACCACCTCTCCTGAATACTGTTTGCTAGCTACCCTCTACAACGTCAAGCAATGCTTTGGCTTTGTCGCCTCCTCCCCTGACTTGCTCGCGGCTCTCCCCTGTTAGCACTTGCCCACTATTCACCCCTCATCTCTTGAGCGGAGGATCCGGATGCAAACGCTTTCCCGCTGCGTGATTCCAATTGTTAAAACCCCTGCCGATTATCAGGCTTTTCGCATCAGCCCCCACGATACCAATCGCCTGGCCATCGTGTTCGATCCTTCTCATGCTCAGATTTCTCTAACCTTTTGTGTGGAGATCTTCGATGAGGGAGGCAGAACTCCTCCCAACCGCCATCAAATGGCTGTGGAAATGTTTTTCGTTCTCAAGGGAGAAGGTTTAGCCATTTGCGATGGAAAAGCTGCCCCCATCAAGACCGGAGACAGCGTTCTGGTGCCGCCAACGGGTGTGCATGAAATTCACAACACCGGCCCAGGCCGCCTCTACGCCCTCTGCATGATGGTGCCCAACGAAGATTTTGCCGAGCTCATCCGATCCGGTACTCCTGCAGATTTGGATGAGGAGGATCTGCAGGTACTGTCGGGGGGCTGGAGAAGGGCATTTGCTGAGGCTTAGGCCTCAATGGCTCTGGGAGCTGTAGAGGTTGGAAGTCAGGGGTACTGATACATTCACGCTGAACTCTCCTGAACATGGTTCAGGAAAGAAGCGATCGCATCCTGCCTATCTCTGTTCGCGTCAGCGGGACGGAGTCCAAGCAGGAAGGCGGTATCCCGCAAAGCCCTGAGGAATACCCCCCGAGCGCTTTCCCCCTTCACTTCCCGGCAACCGTTGCGGTGGACTCAAGGATCAGGGGGAAACTTGGTCTACTATATCCCTCTCAATGACTTTTGCCAAACCGCCTAAAGCTCAGTAAATTCAGCAAAGTTCAGGGTTTTGGGGGTTAGAGGCATGCTCCGACAAATCTTTTCCCAGGGTCTCTGTTTCCATAAATCCATAAAAGCCATAAAAGAGGGGTCTGGAGGGGGCTGCGTTTGCGCCAGCAGGCCGGAGATCAAGGGCAATACCAGGGAAGGGGCTCAAACTCTGGTGGGAGTTTCTCCCTCTCATAAGGGCTTCTGTTTTATCTTAGGAAGAATCCACCCAGGGATCCCTTAGGTTGTCCTTGGTTGGTATCCCTTTGGCAAGATCCGCTAGCCCAACCCAGGCCATGTTGCCCGTTCGCCCCCGCGAAACTGTTTCCATGTTCACCCGCGACGGGATCCAACTGGACGCGGATGTCTATCGCCCGCAAGGGGAGGGGAGCTACCCGGTTTTGCTGATGCGGCAGCCCTATGGGCGGGCTATTGCCTCGACGGTGGTGTATGCCCATCCCAGGTGGTATGCGGCCCAGGGGTACATTGTGGTCATCCAGGATGTGCGCGGACGGGGAACTTCCAAGGGATCCTTCTACCCTTTCCGCCATGAGGTGGAAGACGGGTTTGACGCCGTCAATTGGGCGGCTGCCTTGCCGGGGAGCAACGGCGTAGTGGGCATGTACGGCTTCTCTTATCAGGGCATGACCCAGCTGTATGCGGCTTCTACCCGTCCCAGCGCCTTGAAGGCCATCTGCCCGGCGATGCTGCCTTACGATCTCTATGCCGATGCCGCTTACCCAGGGGGGGCCTTTGCCTTCTACAACAACCTCAGTTGGGCCTTGCAACTGGAGACCGAAGGGGCGCGTCTCAGGGGGGATGCCAATGCCTACCAAGCGCTTTTGAAAGCTGCCCGCAATCTCCCCCTCTACGACCCTATCCCCCTCAAGCCGGGGGTGTTGCAACAATATGCGCCCCAGTCCTATTACTTTGACTGGCTGGAGCACAGCGAGCCGGATGAATACTGGCGCAAGCTCTCTCCCCGCCTAGAGGCGGTGGATCTGCCGATGCTACACATTGCCGGCTGGTTTGACAGCTACCTGAGTGGTAGCCTGCGCCTCTACAAGGAAATGAGCGCCCGCAGCCAGAACCCTCAATACCTGATCATCGGCCCTTGGGCCCATCTCCCTTGGGGCCGCAAAGTGGGGGCGTTGGATTTCGGCCCAGAGGCCATTAGCCCCATCGATCGGCTGCAGGTGCGCTGGTTTGACCAGTTCCTCAAAGGCAAAGACACAGGGATCCTCCAGGAGCCGCCGGTACGCCTGTTCGAGATGGGATCCAACCGCTGGCGCGGCTTTGATGCTTGGCCTACCCCTGAGCCAAAAGCTTTTTACCTACACAGCACCGGCTTGGCTGCCCTTTCAGAAGCAGAGGGATCCCTTCGCCCTGAACCCTCGCCGACGCAACAATCGGATACCTTTGTTCACGATCCCTGGCGACCGGTGCCGGCCTTGGGGGGCCACCTAGTTCAGCCTGCCGGGCCGCAAGAGCGCTCCGCCCTCGACTGCCGCACCGATGTCCTGACCTATACCACTCCGCCGCTGCAAGCCGAGCTGGTTCTGGTCGGGGACATTGCTGTGGAGGTGTACGCGGAGGCGGACAGCCCCAGTTTCGATCTTTGCGCTGTGCTCTCGGTGGTAAGGCCCGATGGGCAGGTGTATAACTTTTCCCAAGGCTATTGTCGCCTACGGGATCCCCAGCCCAGTACCCCCATTCTGATTCCCTGTCAGCCCACCTGTATTCGCATTCCTTGCGGTCATGCTCTGCGCCTCAGCCTTAGCGCGGCTTGTTTTCCGGCCTATCCTGTCAACACAGGCACGGGAATGCGGGAAGAGCGGCTGATTGAGGCCCGCATTCTCACCATCACTCTCCGCAGCGGTGGCGAGACGCCTTCGCGACTGCACCTGCCCATGGCTTGAAGCCAAGAAGAGACCAAGCTTCGGGATCCCGTTCGCAATCCCCGCTTACAAAGAGACACCAAACGTTAGGATAGAAACAGGCAGGGCAAGGGAACACCATGTTGCAAGACCCAAAGTTGATCCGGCACTATCAGGCTTTGACCGATGCTCTGGTGGATACCTGGCAGCGGGGCTACCGGCGCACCGATGAGCTACGTCTGCTGGTGGATGGCTACCTGCTGGCCTTGCGAACTGGCAAACAATTGGAGCCCTTCGAGATCTATCGCATTGAGGACGAGGTCAACCGCTTCCTCTACGATCCGTCCAACTTCATAGATCCGGAATTGGAGCCAGAGGCGGAGCCGATGCGGGGTTATTGATTTTGTGAATCCCTGTTGGCGATCCCTAGAACAGGTGGGGCAAAGTTTTGATTCCAACCTTTTCTGATCTCCCCTCGCCCCTTGGGAGAAAGACTAGGGGGGAGGGCGCTGACTGAGTTCTGGTTTTGTCGAGCATCTTGCGCCTGGTAGGCTGAGAGGGATCGATTCGTTCCTGATTCCAGTCGTATCGGTTCTATGGCGGTTTGGGATAGGGTGATGACCTCCCGGCATCTGCCCCTGCTGGGATCCGGCTTGGGCTTGGGGGTAGCCCTGATCCTCTGGTACGGGGTGTTTGGCTACCACGTGCTGCAGATTGGCCTCTGGCTGCTGAGCATCCTGCTGGTGGGATTGTATTGGGCGCAGTTTTCCCCGGCTCAACCCCCTTGGGATCCGACGCGGCTGCGCTGGCAACAGGAGCTGTTGCACCTGGGGCTGTTGGTGTTGGTCTTTGCCCCGATCTACCTCTACGACCTGCCCAACATCCCTTTTCAGATCAATACTGACGAGATTGTGATCACCTCCATGGCCCGTCGCGCCTCAGGGGTGCGCTATCCCGATATCTTTGGGCTGATGCCGGAGTATTTCTATTTCCCCCGCTTCATGTTCAGCCTCTTCGGCGGCCTGACGCGGCTGATGGGGGGAGTCACGCTGCTCAATGTGCGCACGGTACATGCCGCCTTCGGGGTCGTCACCATTCTGGTGGCCTACGGGTTTTTTCGGGCATTTTGGGGATCCCGGCTGGCTTTGGCGGGGGCGGCCCTCTTGGGATCCAACCACGCCTTGCTGGGCATCAGCCGCATGGCCATGCGGGAAAACCTGATTGTGCTGGTGGAGTGTGCGGCCCTGGCCTTGCTCCTCAAGGGCGTGCGGGAAAAAAATCCCCTGTTGCTCTATCTGGGGGGAGGAGCGGCGGCTTTCTCCCTCTACGGCTATTTGCCGGGGCGGGTGGTGATCCTGCTGGGGTTGCTGTTTGGAGTTCTGTACCTGCTCCTGGGCCGGGAGGATCTCCGAGGAGAAAACAAGCAAGCTAATCCCCTCTGGGTCCTGGCTAAGCTGACGGTGCCCGCGGCGCTGGGCTTTTTTCTGGTGGCTGGGCCCATTCTGGTGGCCACGGTCACAGCACCTGCGGTGAGCGCCGAGTACTCTCGCCAACAATTTCTCTTTTTCCCGGAAGGGCGGGCGTTACAACAGATGTGGGTGAATGCGGCTACGCCAGAGGAGGCGGTCTGGCGCAACATCTTCAACGGCCTGAGTATGTTCAACGACCCCGGCCAGCACGACCGCGGCTACATCTATCCCAACTACGGCCATGCTTTTGTGGATCCCTTGACGGGGGCTTTGATCTGGCTGGGGCTGGGATCCGGCCTCTACCGCCTTTTCAAGAAGCGCAGCCAGCCCCACGACTGGCTCTGTATCGGCAGCTTCCTATTTCTCTACCTGCTGTTTAGCTTGGCCATCACCAAAGCCCCCAACTACACCCGCCTGCTGGTGATCCTGCCCTTTGTAGCCTATCTAACCTTGGAAGGGATCCAAGTGCTGGCAGGTCTCCTGGAACGCTGGGGATCCCGGGCCGGGAGTTGGCTGCCGGCGGCGGCGATGGCGGGGGCAATCCTGCTGATTGGGGGGTGGAACCTGGCCATTTTTGGAGACTTTGTCCACAAAGGCTGGACGCAGGGCAACGATGTGGGGGCCACCGGGCGCTATGTGGCAGCTCGCCAAATGGATCCCGACTACCGCTTCTATCTGGCGGCTAGCGCTGCCTACCCCTATTTCGGCTGGGGAGAGCCTATCTACTGGCAAAGTTGGATTCAATTTTTTGCCGGACGGGAACAAAAGGTAGCGGTGTTTTCCCCTGAGGTGTTGCCCATCCAGGCGCTGGAGCCACCGTTTACCCTGTTCATGAACGAGTGGGTATGGGATCAGCAGGGGGCAGAGCTGCAACGGCGCTTTCCCAAGGGGCAGTTGCATCGGATCCCTGCCGAGCGGGGTCTATGGGCCTTTGAGGTGGCGGATCCCTAGAGCTCCCCCCCCCTGGTTTGGCCAACCCACTGTTCGCGGGACGGAGTCCTTTCTTTTTACCAGGCTAAAAGTAGCTGAAAGCACACTATGCAGATCCAGAGCCGCCAACAGTAGAAGAAGTAGAAGAAGATGATAGCGTTCCAGGGATCCCAGACGTGCGTTTTGATGCCTACGACCCGGGCGAGGGGTTTTACGACGAGCTGTTTTTGGGGCGTAACCAGCCCCGTCCTGAGGCGATCCCGCTGATTGAGCGCATTCATTCTCTGGAAGAAGGGGAACTGCAGCAGCGGCAAGCGGCGGCGCAGGCGGCCCTCTTTCAAATGGGGGTGACCTTCAACGTCTATGGCGATAGCCAGGGCACGGAGCGAATTTTCCCCTTTGACATCATTCCCCGCATCGTCTCGGCTTCCGAGTGGCAGCGGCTGGAGAAGGGTCTCAAGCAGCGCATCCACGCCCTCAACCTGTTCATCGACGATGTCTATCACGACCAGAAGATCCTTAAGGATGGGGTGATCCCTGCCGAGCTGATCGAGACGGCCAAGGGATTTCTGCGGCCCTGTGTGGGGCTCAACCCACCGGGGAGAATTTGGTGCCACGTCACCGGCACCGACTTGGTGCGGGATCGGGACGGAACTTGGTACGTGCTGGAAGATAACCTGCGCTGTCCGTCGGGAATCTCCTACGTGCTGGAAAATCGGCGGGTGATGAAAAGCACCTTTCCCTCCCTGTTCAACACCATGGGGATCCGCCCGGTGGACGATTACCCCAGCCACTTGTTGGATACTCTGCTCTACCTGGCGCCGCCGCAACTGGCCAATCCAACGGTGGTGGTGCTCACCCCCGGCATCTACAACTCCGCCTACTTCGAGCATTCTTTCCTCGCCCAGCAGATGGGGGTGGAGCTGGTGGAAGGGCGGGATCTGGTGGTGGCCGA
Organism: Thermostichus sp. MS-CIW-37; assembly: GCF_054060065.1. Classification (NCBI taxonomy): domain Bacteria; kingdom Bacillati; phylum Cyanobacteriota; class Cyanophyceae; order Thermostichales; family Thermostichaceae; genus Thermostichus; species Thermostichus sp. MS-CIW-37. Next base: position 49,365 of record NZ_JBSSCV010000008.1, read on the forward strand.
TGGCTATTTGCAAATGCGCACCACCAAGGGGCTGCAGCGGGTGGATGTGATCTACCGCCGTATCGACGACGACTTCATCGATCCGCTGGCCTTTCGCCCCGATTCTCTACTGGGGGTTCCGGGCCTGTTTGAGGTTTATCGGTCAGGGCGGCTGGCGATTGCCAACGCTTTGGGAACAGGGGTGGCGGACGACAAGGTGATCTACGCCTATGTGCCGCAGATGATCCGCTACTACCTGGGAGAAGAGGCCATTTTGCCCAACGTGCCCACCTACCTCTGCTGGGATCCTAAGGATCAGGCGTACGTACTGGAAAACCTGGACAAGCTGGTGGTGAAGGCAGCCAACGAGTCGGGTGGCTACGGCATGTTGATGGGATCCCAGGCCACACCGGAAGAGCGGGCTGCTTTTGCCGAGAAAATCCGCGCCCAACCGCGCAACTACATCGCCCAACCCACCCTGTGCCTTTCTCGCGTGCCCACCTTGGTGGATCGGGGAGAAGGCCCCCGTCTAGAACCCTGTCATGTGGACTTGCGGCCCTATATCCTCTACGGCAAAGAGATCTACGTTCACCCAGGGGGGCTGACCCGCGTCGCCCTCAAGAAGGGATCCCTGGTGGTGAACTCCTCCCAGGGGGGCGGCAGCAAAGATACCTGGGTGCTCTGTGTGGATCCCGGCTGTTGAGAGACGGCTGGCAAAATAGGCTCAAAGTCGCTCGCCCGAACCTCTGCTCCACCGGCCAAAGCGGCTGGCATGCTGAAGCGCCAAATCCACGTAGTGCTGGGCGTGAAGGCGCAGTTGCTCGACCTCTTCCTCGGTGAGGGTGCGGATAACCTTAGCCGGGATCCCCGCCGCCAAAGAGCGAGGTGGCACAGACCGGGTGACCACCGCTCCAGCTCCCACCATGCTGCCTGCCCCGATGGTGACCCCGTTCAAGATAATGGCCCCAATCCCGATCAGACATCCCCCCTCGATGTGGGCACTGTGGATGACCGCTCGATGGCCTACGGTCACTTCCTCGCCAACCAGGGTCGGCTGTCCGGGATCCCCGTGCAGAATGGCTCCATCTTGGATATTGCTGCGGCGGCCAATGACAATGGGCGAGAGATCCCCCCGCAAGATGGCCCCGTACCAGATGCTCACCGCTTCCGCAAGTTGGACATCGCCGATCAGTGTGGCATTGGCGGCAATAAAGGCTGCCTGGTCGATCCCTCTCGGCTGCTGCTCTAACCCCACTTTCCAAACGCCCTTGGCAACGGCTTCCATTTCCCCAATCCTACTGCTACCGGGGGTGCGGCAATTCCAGACCTGCCCCAGCGCTCCGCGCCGCCTCCAGTCCCAGAAAAAGAGAGGAGCCAGGGATCCAGAAAATCAACCCGTCCCTTTGCTCCTGTTTCACCATTGTCAATCCATTGCACAATAGCAATGAGATATAAGCAACACATTTGGCTCATTGTCGATAGCTGTGGAAGCGTTCGTTAGATTAATTTCTAACTCTTGTAGGAGAGGGGCTAGGGGTGAGGGATTTTAGCTAAGCCTGCCGTTGCAGCAGGGGAGAGGATTCAGACGGTTGCAAGGGGCGAGTGGCAAAGAAAGTTTCGTAGATACAATCGCCAACATGGTTCATTTGTAGCTGCAATTTGTCGAGAAACTCATGTAAGCCCTGCTCCATAATGTCGTCGATGGTCAGGTAGTCCAGCTCAGAACGCAGGCGGCCCAAAGCTCGCTCGCTGGGATCCCGCCAAGTATCGGCTGGGGTGCCGGTGATTTGGTGCAGGGATCGATCCGCATGAATAAGACAAAACTGAATGGAGCGGGGAAATTGCCGATCCAAAATCAGGAAAGAGGCCACCTCTCTGGGATTGATGCGGTGCTGGCGGCTGTATTTCCGGTACATTTCATAAGCACTGGCCGACTTCAGCAAAGCAATCCACTGCAACTCATCCAAAGCCGTACCCACATACTGCAGAGAGGGCAGCAAGATAAAATACTTAACATCCAAAATGCGCGCCGTTTTGTCTGCCCGCTCCAAAAGACGGCCAATCTGGCCAAAGTGCCAACCTTCCCCGTGGGTCATGGTGGCATCCATCACCCCGGCGAATAGGTGGCTGGCCAGTTTCACTTCCGTGAAGAAATCGTGGAGCTGACTCAGGTGGGGGCCTTGCTGAGCTGCTTCTTTGACCATCAAATAAAAGCGGTTGACCCGCTCCCACATTTCTGAAGAAATGACCTCCCGCACAGAACGGGCATTTTCTCGCGCCAGCCGCAAACAGGAAAGGATGGAGTTGGGGTAATCCCTATCAAAAGCCAGGAACTGGATGACTGTTTCTTGGGTTGCCTGGCCATAGCGTTGGTAAAACAGCTCCTGATCCCCGGTGGTGTAGACGATGGGATCCCACTGCTGGGCGGGACCGCTGGGCAAGTCTAGGATGAGGTTGAGATTGACATCGATGAAGCGGGCGATGTTCTCGGCGCGCTCCACGTAGCGGTTGAGCCAGTAGATGGAATCGGCCACGCGACTCAGCATGCTGTTACCTCCTCTGGAGTTTCTTGTCTCCGCGCTCCGTTCAAATTCAACAAACGAAGCAGCCGCCGCAGCTTCACCAGCAGCACCCCCGTCAGGCCGGTCAAGATCCACCCCATCCACTCGGCTGCAGTACCCAGATAGCGCACCTGCACGCGATGATCCCCCGGCGGGATCCGCACCTGCAACAGCCCCAGTCCATTGTGCTCGGCAGATGTGAGGCGACCATCCACCTGTACCCGCCAAGCGGGGTAGTAAAACGTGCGCAGGACTACCCATTGATCCTGATCGGTGGGGTTAACGGCCCGAAAACGACGGTAGCCATAGCGCCACTGCTCCACTTCCAACAGTGGCTCCAGATTGCCTTGCTCTTGTCCAAAATCCACTACGTCCCCCTGCCACCGCAGCAGCGGATCCACCTCTGGGGGCGGCATGGGCAGGGTTGCTTGGCGAGGTCGGTACTCCAGCACATCCACCAGCGCCAGCCCATCGGGAAAGATCCAGTGCCAGTGAAGAAAAGCGATGCCCAGTCGCTGCTGGGGCTCATTGGGAAATGGCTTGGCGACAGACAGCTCTTGAAAAGTTTGGATGGTCTGGGGGTCAAACCTGGCTCTGGACAAGACCTGCCAGCCCTGCCAGCTTTGTATCCCCATGGCCAGACCTATCCCCACAATCAAGAGGATCCTCAAGCCCTTTTGTCCCCACCCCCAGGCGGCCAGGGATCCCAACAGCCAGGGCACGGTTACCGCCATCACCGCCATCCAGCGCCAAGAAAACTGAATGCGCCGCAGGGGCAAAATCCACTCGTAGAGCCAACCCAGCAAATCCGTCATCATCAGCAGGGCCACCAAGCTGGCCCCCAAGCTGTAGAGCAGGATGGCTTTGGCCAGGGGAGCAGAGGATTCTAAGGCACCATGGGACTCCGTCTCGCCAGCACGAGCGGAATGGATTGGGGTCATCCCCCTTGTCCTGCGGGCCAGCCATTCCCAGAAAACCAGGATCCCAGCACCCAAGACAACGGCTACCATCCAGAGCCAGTACCCTACCAGGCCGCTTTCAAACCAGTGCTGCGTCAGTTGCGGCTGGAGCCGGGTCAGCCCACTCAGCATCAGGCGATGTTGGGGCATGTACTCTTCGACAAAATTCACCAACTCCACCTGGATGAGGCGCTGATCCCAAAAGGCTGGCAGCAGATAAAACGCCGTCCACCCCAGCCCCAGCCCAAACCCCAAGTAGCAGCGCCCCACCCTGGGCCAGAGGGGATCCCAGCGGCCCAGCACCCAAGGCAGAGGCAGCCAAGTTAGCGTAAAGACCAGCAAAGTGGGCAAGTGAGATAGGGCCAACAGGCCGTAGCTAATGGCCAAGGCCACAATTGGCCAAAGGGACTGAGGCCGACAAATCACCTGAATCGAGGCCCAGAAAATCCAGGGGGAGACAGCAATGGCCCACACTTCCCCAATTGCCCCCCGTTGGTAAATATCCACCAGCCAATAGGGGCCGGCCATACCCGCCAGAGCCAAAACCAGAGCCCAAGCCCAGGGGATGAGTTGCCGGAGAAGGGCATACAGCCCTGCGCCAAAGACTGCCATCGCCAAGCCCATGCTGGCCACCAGGGATCCGGGCATATCCAGCTCCAGCAGGCGAAACGGCAGAGGGGCCACCATGCACAGAGGGGGGTAAAAGGCAAAGGTAGGATTGCCGTAGCCGAAGTTGGAATACTCCAGCCAGCGGGGGTAAAACTGCCCGCCGAAAAACTGTCGTTGATACTGAAAGGCCCAACTGAGGTTGAAGTGAGTGGAGTGAGTCATGGGATAGCCCTGGCGCAGCATGGGCCAGAGCAGCACCCCAATGCCCACCAACAACCCTAGCCCAACACCCCTCTCTGGTTGTTGCAAAGCTTTCAGCATTTCTCGGCGTTGTCCCGATCCTCTGCCTCGAAAGGCCCAGACTTCCCCCCATACTTGCGCAACAGCCGGATGTTTTCGATCACCATCGTCTTTTCCAGGGCCTTGGCCATGTCGTACAGGGTGAGGGCGGCCACGGAAACAGCCGTCAGAGCCTCCATCTCCACCCCTGTTTGGGCGTTGGTTTTTACTGTAGCGGTGATCAGAAAGCCGGGCAGATGGGGATCCGGATCCAGATCCACAGTGACGCTGCTCAAGGGGAGAGGATGACACAGCGGGATCAGATCGGCGGTGCGCTTGGCAGCCATGATCCCGGCCAGCCGGGCTGTTTCCACCACATTCCCTTTGGGCCCTTGACCGGCCAAGATGGTCTGCAAAGTCGTTTCTGACATGCGTACCTGTCCTTGGGCAGTGGCCAAGCGGGCAACCGTGGGCTTGTGTCCCACTTCCACCATCTGTACTCGGCCAGAGGCGTCCAGGTGGGTGAGGGCTTGCCCAACAAAGGACTCTGTCCTGCTGGCGCGACTAGAACTCGAATCCGATGGCACCCCGGCCTCCCACAATCCTTGAGAGCTGAAGAGTTGGCTTAGGCTCCGATGAGGTCGGCAAATCGGCAACCAGACCCGCAGGGACTTGACAACTAGTAGCGAATCCAGGCATAGGCGGCATCAGAGAGCACCGGCACCTCGGCGTAGTGGCCGCGAATGTTTTGCACCCAGGCGTAGACGGTGATGGCAATCACCCCCAAGAGAGCCGTGGTGGCCAAAATGCTGACCACCGCTGCCAGGCCAAGGTTGCCGAAGAGTATGCCAAACGCCTGCATCAGCACCTGCACCAAGAACAAGGCAATGTTGAGCAAGAGCGCCTGGATGGTGTTGAAGCGAACAAAATGGGCTACGCGGGTGTTGCGGATCACCAGGAACAGCAGAGCCAAAAACACCCCCATTCCCAGCCAGCCCGTGGCCAGGGGCACCAGACGAAACAGAGGCGCAAAAATGGGGATCAGCCCTGGCAGAGATTGAAACAACCCAGAGGGCAAAAAGCCCAAGGGCAGAGCCGATACCAAAGGCAAAAGGTAGGGAAGGGATCCCCACAGCCGATTGATGGGAGTGATGTCGCCGCGCCAGGTCATAATCCGTCGATCCCCATAGGTGCAATGGTTACTGGAGCTGGCTTGTCGGTGCGCTTCTGGGATCCCCGCAAGCTACAGGTCGGAAAGAGAAAGCAACACCCAAGCCTTGGGCCTATTGTAGTCGATGGATTTGGGTGGCTCAACGCGCTTGGCCGCAAGCTGGCTTCTGCTTTCCAGTGAGCAGAAAAACTGGAGGCCAAAACGTTCAGAGTGAGCGCTCCGATGAATCCAGGCTGATATAATCAACGGCAAATTCTGGCTGCATCACCGGTTTTTCAGGTTCTCTACATTTTTCAGCTTCCACCATGAAGATTTCATCGTCTTCCGCTGCTCGCATCGTCAGAGCTTTTGTCTGGCAAGTTTGGTCTGGGCTGATGGGTTTTCTCAACGACCGTCTGTTGCCGGAGCGCTATCACATTCGGCCCGAAGCTTTGCCGGAGTGGATTGCCCAGGTGTGGGCTGGCTATCTGCGCTATCGGGAAGCCTCTCGTCCGGGGGCGATCCAGTTTCGCGGCTTGACGGTGGATCCCAGCCGAGATCTGCGCTCAGCTCACCTCGGATCCCGTCCGCTCCGCTACCGCGGCTGCCCTGTGGAGACGGTTGCCCGACCTGGGGATCCCTCTCCTACCGCCCAACCCATCCCTGAAAAGGCTTTTGTGCCCCCCTACTGGAAACTCCTCAATACGCTGCGCTTGAAGTTGAGCCTGGCCGATGTCGATTGCTACCCCGTCACTCCGGCCCTGCAGCGGGTTTACCGCGGTCAAGAGTTCTGACAGCGCTCTGCTCCTTAGCGGCAATGGGGTGTTGATGCCGGGGATCCCTGCAGTGGGTGGGGATCCCTTTTTGGACTTTGTTCGCGACAGCGGGACGGAGTCTCCGGATTGGACTTGTAGGTTTGGGTGCGGGTGGTTTCTCCTGAGGGGAAAACTGAGAAAGACTGCAAAAAAACTTAAGGTCACTTTCCCGCTGGGGGATAAGAGCCCCTACAGTGGATAAAGAAGAACATGGTGCTCCGCACCGCCAACGCGAATGAGCTTTGTTATGTCCAAAAGCGGCGTGCTCCTGCTGAACTTGGGGGGGCCAGAGACCCAGGCTGATGTGCAGCCCTTTCTTTACAATCTGTTCGCCGATCCTGAGCTGATCCGCCTGCCATTTCCCTTCTTGCAGCGGGCCTTTGCCTGGGCCATCTCCATGCTGCGGGCCGAGAAATCCCGTCGCAACTATGCGGCCATTGGGGGGGGATCCCCCTTGCGGCGCATTACTGCTGAGCAAGCGCGAGAACTGCAGGCCCACCTGGTGGCTGAGGGCTATGACGTGCCGGTGTATGTGGCCATGCGCTACTGGCATCCGTTGATCGAGTCGGTGGTGCAGCAGATCAAGTCGGATGGGATCACCCGCTTGGTGGTGCTGCCGCTTTACCCGCAGTATTCCATCAGCACGACGGGATCCAGCTTTAAGCTGCTGGATCGGCTCTGGGCTGAAGATCCGGAGCTGGCATGCATCGAGCGCTGCCAGATCTGCTCCTGGTACGATCAGCCTCAGTACGTGCAGGCGATGGCCAGAGCAATTCGGGAACAGTTGGATGGATTTGCCGAGCCCGAAGGGGTGCATGTGCTGTTCAGCGCCCATGGCATTCCCGAAAGCTATGTCACCGAGGCCGGGGATCCCTACCAACAGGAAATGGAAGCCTGCGTGCGGCTGATCTGGCAGCAGGTGGGACGCCCCAATGACCACACCCTCTCCTATCAAAGCCGGGTGGGTTCGGTGCGGTGGCTGCAGCCCTATACCGAACGGGTCATCCTGGAGTTGGGCTCCCGAGGCGTGAAGCAGTTGCTGGTGGTGCCGATTAGCTTTGTGTCGGAGCACATCGAGACCCTGCAGGAGATCGACATCGAGTATCGGGAACTGGCCCATCGAGCTGGGATTGCCGATTTTCGCCGTGTGCCCGCCTTAAATACCGACCCTCTGTTCATTGCTGGCTTGGCGGCGCTGGTGCGGACTCATCTGCTCACTCCAGGCTTGGCAGCTCCTGCCTTTGTCCCTGCTGCTGTGGGCAGCTCGCTGCTGGAGCGGTAGGGAAAAACTCCGGACATTTTATGAACGCTGACGCGACCAGACGAGGGCGCTGCCTGCACATCCATAAGCAATCCCCCCTCAAGAGAGAAAAGAGCAGAGAGCAAAGAGCAGAGAGCAAAGAGAGCGTATCCTCACTTCTCACCTCTCACTTCTCAATCCTCACTTCTCACTCCTCTCGTTGCTCCGCACCGCTGACGCGAACAGGAAGTCTTGATTAGGAATGACCCTAGGCCCGAGGAAAGCCTTGCTGACGAAGTGGCTGCTGACCTATTTCTACCAATGGCTGCCTTTCCCCCAAGAGTGGCTGCCGCAGGAAAGCTATTGGGTAGGGGGATCCCTGCGGGATGCTTACCTGGCTTGGCTGCAGGGCCGTGCTGCTGGGGATCCCGCTCGCGACGGTGGGATGGAGTCCGCAGCGTCGGTGGATTTGGACCTGATGTGCGCTGTGGATCCCGTGGGCTGGGCAGCGGCAGTGGCACGGCGGTTGGGGGCGGGCTTTGTGGTGTTGGATCCCGAACGGCAGATTGCCCGCATTGTGTTGGCAAAGTTGACCGTGGACGTGGGGCTGCAGGCGGGATCCACCCCTGAGGAGGATCTGAGGCAGCGGGACTTCACCTGCAATGCCCTGGCCTTGGATCTGCAACGGGAGCAACTGCTGGATCCCACGGGCGGACAAGCCGATATTCGCCAGGGCCGGATGCGCATGATCCACCCCGACAACCTCAGCGCCGATCCGGTGCGGCTGTTGCGGGGTTATCGACAGGCAGCTCAACTGGGGTTTGGGCTGGATCCGGCTACGCAAGAGGCAATCCGGGAGCGGGCCCCCCTTTTGGCCAACGTGGCGGCAGAACGAGTGCGGGCAGAGGTAGTGGCCCTCTTGGAGGCAGGGATCCCCGGGCTGGCTCACCTACAGGGGGCGGTGGCGGCGGGGCTGCTGCAGGCTTGGCTGCCCCACCTGAAACCGGAAAGTCCGGGCTTCCCTCAAGCTCAGGCGGTGTGGGAGTGGGCCGAACGCTGGCGACCGCTGTATCCCCGCACGCTGGCAGAGCTGGCTCAACCTTTGGCGTCCTCACGCGAGCGGCGCGGCAGGCTGTTGGCAGTGGTGCTGGCGGCTTTATTGTGGGATCCAGCGGGAACTGAGGACTCTGTCTTGCTGACGCGAACGGCAGAAAGGGTGGAAGCCGAGCTGGAGCGGCTGCGCTTCAGCCGAGCGGAAATGCGGGCCATCCAAAAGCTACACCATCTTCTGCCTCAGCTTCAGCTTCTCCTGACGGACTCCCCCACCCCTGCGCAACAGTGGCGGCTTTATCAACAGGCGGGATCCCTGTTCGGTGGCCTGGCGCTGTTGGCGGTGGCTACGGGCAGCGAACCGCAAAAGCTGGAGTCTTGGCTCAAACGCTACGAAGATCCTCAGGATCCCCTGGCCCATCTGGTGCCCCTGCTGGATGGCCGCGATCTGCTGCACAGCTTGGGGGCCAAACCCGGCCCCTGGGTAGGTCAGTTGCTGCAAGCTCTTCAAGAGGCGCAGGCTTGGGGGCAGATTCAAACTCGTGCCGAGGCGCTCTCTTTTGCCCGCCGGTGGCGTGGCCAGCAAAAAGACTAGCCGAAGCGATAGCCGAAGCCGCGCACCGTCACCAAATACTCTGGGTTGCTGGGATCCAGCTCCAATTTTTCCCGCAGCCAGCGGATATGTACATCGACGGTCTTGCTGTCGCCCATGAAGTCGGATCCCCAGACGCGCTCCAGAAGCTGCTCCCGCGTCCAAACGCGGCGGGGATTGGACATAAACAGCTCCAACAGGCGAAATTCCTTGGGGGAAAAACTCACCTCAACGCCCCGCACCAACACGCGGCACTCCTGGGTAAACATACACAGATCCCCGTAACGGAGCACCGTGGCATCGCTGGCTTGGGCCAGTTGTTGCCGGCGCAACACCGAACGACAGCGGGCGATCAGCTCCCGCATACCAAAGGGCTTGGTCAGATAATCGTCAGCTCCCAGCTCTAAGCCCACCACGCGGTCGGTTTCGCTACTTTTGGCCGTCAACATCAAGATGGGAATCGTGTTGCCCTCCCTGCGCAGCAGCCTGCATAGATCCAAACCGTTCAAGCTGGGCAACATCAAATCCAGGATCATCAAATCCAGCCGCTCAGCCGTATGTACCACCTCAAGGGCTTGCCGACCATCGGCGGCCTGTAAAACTTGATATCCCTGTTCTTCTAAAGCCAGGGCAACCGTTTCCCGAATGGCATCCTCGTCATCCACCACCAGCAGGGTCTCCAGATGGGGAGCAGCTTCCTTGGCTTGAGGAAGTGAACCAGTCATGGAGAGGGTTGCTTCCATACAGAACTCCGTCGCGCCTGCACGCAAGTGCTCCGCACCGCCGTCACGAATGCGGAAGCGTCACGTAGCGATAACAGCCTCACAGGGTGAGAAGGGCAAGTGCCGCCACCGTCAACAGCAGCCCCCCGATAGGATATCAAACTTCCAGGGCAGGCCAATAAAGAGAACAGGGGCGGACTGACTTGCACAGGGCCTTGAGACGGCGAATGGAACCGAAAGGATTCCAAAAACCTGCAATTAATTCAGGATGATTTAAGATCTCTAATGTGGAGCCGCCCCTACCCACGCCTCATGGTGCTCTGCACCCCTCCCGCGAACGGCAACTCACGCTTTAAGGACCCCGTCCCGCTGTCGCGATTGGCCGGAAACCGGTTATGTCTGCTTCCCCTCCTGCACTCTGGGCCACCGGCGGAGCCATTCTGCGGCTGTTGCGCTGGCATAAGCCGGCAGGGCGATTGATTTTGATGATCCCGGCTCTGTGGGGAGCTTTTTTGGCCGGACGGGGAACACCCCCTTGGCCGTTGGTCGGGATCATCATTTTGGGCAGCCTGGCTGCCAGTGGGGCAGGCTGTGTCATCAACGATCTTTGGGATCGAGATTTGGATCCGCTGGTGGAGCGCACCCGCCATCGCCCGTTGGCCAGTCGGGAGTTGACCGTTGGCGTCGGGATCCTGATGGCGGTGGTGAGTTTGGCCTGTGCGGCAGGGCTGGCGCTGTTTCTCAACCCGGTTAGCTTTGCCCTCTGTGTGGCGGCGGTGCCGGTAATTCTGCTCTATCCAGGGGCCAAGCGGGTGTTTCCGGTGCCGCAGTTGGTACTGGCTCTGGCGTGGGGATTTGCCGTGCTCATCAGTTGGACGGCGGTGAGCGGCCAAGATGCCAACACCCCCCTGTGGGAGGAGGGGCTGGGCTGGCTGTGGCTGGCCACGGTGTTGTGGACCCTGGGATTTGATACCGTCTATGCTCTTGCGGATCGGGAGGACGATGAGCGGGCCGGGATCCATTCCAGCGCCCGTTTTTTCGGGCAGCGGACGCCGATGGCGGTAGGGCTATTTTTTTTGGGCACTGCCATCGCGCTGTTGGGGGTGGGGATCAGCCTGCAGCTCCATGGGGTTTATTTTGTCAGTTGGGCCATCGCCAGCGTCCTCTGGGGCCGGCAAACCTGGCAGCTCCACCAAAGGAATGCCTCTCCCACCCTGTACCCGGCCATCTTCGGCCAAAATGTGGTGCAAGGGTTTATTCTGCTGGCGGGGATGATCGGCGGATCCCTGCTGGCCTAAAGGATCCCTTGGCAGGGCCAGAGGTCTCTTCCAACAGGGGCGCCTTGCCCCTCGACCTACGTCAGAGCTGCCTCTTTGGGAAGGGATCCCCAGTAGCAGGGATCGGCCCAGGGCCAAAGGCAAACGGTAGAATGGGTCGATAATTAAAGGAAATTAAAGAATCCTAGCCTCCGATGGCCCCACTAAGCGGCGGTGAGCCTCCCTATGACATCCTTATCCTCTCAAACGGCCCTGGAGAGCTGACCACCTGGGTGCGTCCGGTGGTGATGGAATTGCGCCAGCAACTGCCTCAGGCACGCCTTTCTCTGGTACTTTCCCCCTGCCCTCATGCTTCCGGGCAGGAGATGAAGATAGCCCAAGCGTTCATCGACGTGGATCGGGTGCAGGATCCCGATTTTTTTCTGGCTTTTTTGCTTACCGGCCAAACCGAAGAAGCCTGGGATTGGGCCAAGCGAGGGGTGGTGCTGTTCCTGGGGGGAGATCAGTTTTTTGCCGTCTGGATTGCTCGCCGCTTGCGCTATCGGCTGGTGGTCTATGCTGAGCATCAACCCCGTTGGCGGCCTTGGGTACATGCTTTCGCCGTGCGAACCGAGGCAATCAAACGCCGCTACGATGGCGGACGGCTGCTGGGCCACCCTTGGGCCCACAAAATGCACGTTGTCGGGGATTTGATGGCGGATGGCGTAGCCAGCGCTGTCTATTTGCCGGGGGTGCCCCTTTCCGGCTGGCTTGGCAGCAGATCTCCTGCCGCTGCCTCCAAACCCACGGCAGGCTTTTCTTCCCCAACCCAAGCCTTTGGCCTGCTCCAAGATGCATCTCCCAGCTCCATCGGCGAGGGGGAGCCTGTAAGAACTGCGCCAGAGAGAGTGGGGAACCGCTTCACCGATCGCGTAAGCGGGCCGGAGGCCTTTCGCGTAAGCGGGCCGGAGGCCTTTCGCGTAAGCGGGCCGGAGGCCTTTGAAGAATTGCTACCGCGCGGCTGGCAGCGTCTGAGCGATGAGAACCGCACCCACTATCAGGTGGGGCTGCTCCCAGGCTCCAAGCCAGCCAAGCTCTCCTTGGGGGTGCCATTGGTGTTGGCTGTGGCCGATGAGCTGCGACAGATGCTGCCGAATGTCCGCTTTGTGATCCCGGTGGCCCCAGGACAAACCCCCCAGTCGTTGGCAGCCTATGCCCATCCCAAGCTCAATCCCGATATGGCTTTGATCTATGGCACCTCAGCCATTCTGGAGCAGACCAATCTGGGATCCCAGTTTGTTACCCCCTTTGGCAGCACGGTGCAATTGTGGACAAGCTTCCCTGCCTATTCTGTGCTGGCCAACTGTGATCTCTGTCTGACCACCATTGGCGCCAACACCGCCGAGCTGGCCTATTTGGGGGTGCCGATGGTTGTGGTGATCCCTACCAACAAGCTGGAGGCAATGCGCGCCTGGGATGGGATTCTTGGCCTGTTGACCCGCCTTCCAGGCTTGGGCACTTGGCTGGCCCGCGTCTTCAATAGGATTGCTCTGCGTTGGCTGGGTCACTTGGCTTGGCCGAACATCTGGGCGGGGCGAGAGGTGGTGCCAGAGTTGCGGGGCCATTTGCGCCCGGTGGCCGTGGCCGAGCAAATGCGAGTTCTGCTGGAAGATCCCCAGCGCCGTCAGCAAATGCAGGCAGAGTTGCAGCGGCTGGGGGGCAAGCCGGGAGCTGCCCAAGCCATTGGAGAACTGGTGGCTCAACAGTTGAGTAAAGGCTAGGGCAGAAGGCAATTTGCTTGAGCTCGACCCAGTGGAGAGTTGCGCTTCGGAGCTCCCTTGGCGCGATTGGAGATCTCTCCTTGCTGCCGGCAAAAAGTGCTAAAAGGGGAGTGGAGGTTCCTAAACGGAGACCATTCATGCTGACGGAGGCCGAGCAGTCGGCGGTGGAAAGCCCCAAAACGGGGGAGGGCAATTCTCTCCCTGCTGGCAAGCCGGAGCCAAAACTGGGGTTCTGGCAGCAATTTTGGGAGGATGTTGATTGTGTCTTCGATCGGGATCCGGCAGCACGCAATCGCTGGGAGGTCATCTTCACTTATCCCGGTGTGCATGCTCTGTTTTTGCACCGCATCGCCCACTGGCTGTGGAAACGGCGCTGGTTTTTCCTAGCGCGGCTGCTCAGCTTCTTGGCTCGTTCTTTCACATTGATTGAAATCCACCCGGCAGCCAAGATTGGGCGGCGCTTTTTCATTGACCACGGCTGTGGGGTGGTGATCGGTGAGACGGCAGAAATTGGCGATGATGTTACCCTCTACCACGGGGTCACGCTGGGGGGTACTTCCTGGAGCAAGGGCAAACGTCATCCCACCCTGGAAAACGGGGTGATTGTTGGCACAGGGGCCAAGATTCTGGGGCCGGTTCGCATTGGGGAAAAAGCTCGGATCGGAGCCAACGCGGTCGTGATTCAGGATGTGGCTCCCGGCATGACGGTGGTTGGGATCCCAGGCCGTGCGGTCATCCCGCCCCATCAGCGCCGCATCCCCGCCCATGGCATTGACCTGGATCACCATCTCATGCCTGACCCAGTGGGACGGGCTATCGAACAGTTGCTGCACCGTATCCAAGATCTGGAAGCCCAGGTGGCCCGCCTTAACCGGGAGCGGGAACAGGTCCGGCAGGATCAGGTGAGAGGCGAAGCAGAATATTCCTGATCCGTCCTGCTGATGCGAACGATCTGAAGATTTGTGTAAACTACCTGGCTCCGACCGCTAAGCGGTACGGAGCGGGCTTTCAGTAGCCCTGAGCCTGCTCTGCCCTACCAGAGAACAAAACAGGCCCGAACCTCTAGGCTGGTTTACGGCAGCCCCCAAGAGCGCAATCACATTCGCACCATTCAAATCCGCATCCCCTTCCCATCCACAGTGCCCACACTTGAACGACTTACCACTGCGGTAGGATTGCGCAGGATCGGGATGGATGTGTAAACACTTGTGACAGGTCTGCGAGGTGTAAGCAGGCGGCACAAGAACCAGAGAAACCCCTGCAACCCTCGCCTTGTATTCCAGAAACTGACGTAGCTGGTAGAACGCCCAACTGTTGGCCCTGCGCCTTTCGGTTTTGCTGCGGGGTTGTTGATTGACCCTTTCCCGGATCCCTGTCAAGTCTTCCAGGGCAATAGCGCTGTTTGTGGTCTTTGCCCTAGAGACAATAGCTTTGGAGATGCGATGATTGACCCACGCCTGAAAGCGTCTCTCCTTGCCAGACAGCCGTTGCAACAGTTCTCTGCATCTGCGCCGCGAACTGCGGGTGCCCTTACTGGCTTTGCGTTGAAGTACCGCCCTCAACCGGGAGTAGCGCTCTCGGACTCTGCTCAACTGCTGTCCATGCCAGTTATCTCCTTCCGATGTATGAGCAATATCCGTCCTGCCCAAATCCACGCCCAGCACTCTACCCGTGCGTTGCGGTGGGGATGGCTCCGTTTCCACACAGATCTGAATAGAGTAGGAGCCGTCTTTACGCTTGACCAGAGTGGCAGATTTGGGATTGGAGCCCGCCAGCCGTTCTCTCTGGTAGCGGCCAATCGCCAGCTCAAAGCGCTCCCGACCCTCCACCGTGGTCAGCGACACCGTCCAGTCTTTCTCGCGGAACGAAAAGATACGTGCATCGTAGGTAGCGAAGCCACCCTTGAACGCTTTGACGGGGCGGTTTTTCTGTCGGGCAACTTTACGGGCGCCGGCCAGCCGTCTGCAGACCTGCTGAGCCAAGTTACTGGACAAGCCGAACCGGGCACGGATTTCGCGGTAGCACAGAGACTGGAGCTTAACGGCGTTGGCGACTTTCTCCGGCGTGTTCTGGTTGACCCAATTCAAGGCTTGGCCAAAAGCCTCCAAAGTCGCGTCCAATTTGGCGGCTTGCGACTGGGACACCTTGAGCTTGCAGGAGACGGTCAGGACTTGGGTCATGGTTCTATTGTGACTTCCGCATTCCTCCCGGCACTGACCCTACGGGTACAGTGCGGGGCTCCTGCGATTTCTAGCTGAACCAGGTGGCTGGACAAGAGGGTCCAGCTTTCGGGGTATGCTGTGAGAGCGCTGGGCTGGGTATCCCGGCCAGCTTTTTCCTCTGGGCCCTTCTCTACTGGATAACGCCTCCAATGCCCCTTGCTACTGCGCAACGCTGTCGCGAACAGGATTCTGTACCGTTGGCTTTGTTGAGTGTATCCGACAAAACCGGACTGATCCCGCTGGCCCAGTCCCTCGTGCAAGAGCATGGCTTTCAACTGCTCAGCAGTGGGGGAACCGCCAAGGCGCTCTCAGAAGCTGGGATCCCGGTCACCCCTGTCTCTGCCCACACTGGCGCGCCGGAAATCTTGGGGGGAAGGGTGAAGACGCTGCACCCCCGCATTCACGCCGGCATTTTGGCCCGCCTGGAATGCAGCGAAGACCGGGCAGACCTAGAGGCGCTGGGGATCCCTCCCATCCAACTGGTGGTGGTCAACTTCTACCCTTTTGAACAGACAGTGGCCCAGGCAGGAGTGTCTCTGGAGGAAGCTTTTGAGCAGATCGATATCGGCGGGCCCACTTTGGCGCGGGCGGCAGCCAAAAATTATCCCCACGTCACGGTGCTGACGGATCCCAGCCAGTACCCCCAGTATTTGCAACTGCTCTCCGGGGCCTATGGGGAAACAGAGCGGCTGGCGTTTCGCTTCCAGTGTGCTCGTCGGGCCTTTGAGCAGGTGCTGGCCTACGACCGCGCCATCGTCACCTACCTGGCTCGCCTGGAGCTAGCAGGTCCCTCCCAGTCCTCCGCAGCTGCCGCTGAAGACAGGTTTCAACTGCAAGGGATCCCTTGGCGAACCTTGCGCTACGGGGAAAATCCCCATCAAGCTGCCACTTGGTATGTGACGGATCCGGCTGCCCCCGGCTGGCACCGGGCTAAGCAGTTGCAGGGGAAGGAGCTGAGCTACAACAACCTGCTGGATCTGGAGGCGGCCCGTGCCCTGGCGG
This sequence comes from Thermostichus sp. MS-CIW-37, assembly GCF_054060065.1. Taxonomy (NCBI): domain Bacteria; kingdom Bacillati; phylum Cyanobacteriota; class Cyanophyceae; order Thermostichales; family Thermostichaceae; genus Thermostichus; species Thermostichus sp. MS-CIW-37. Next base: position 65,582 of record NZ_JBSSCV010000008.1, read on the forward strand.
CAGAGTTAACCTTGTTACTCCGCAATGCTGATGCGACGCGGCCCACTGACGGGAAGGGCTCTGTGTCTTCTGGCTCTGCTCGGAGGGAGTTCTTGCAACCTGAACAAGCGGTGGCGGTGGTGGTTAAGCACAACAACCCCTGCGGGGTGGCCATTCGCCCATCGCCGGCTGCCGCCCTCGAGGCTGCCCTGGCTGCTGATCCAGTTTCGGCCTTTGGGGGCATCGTCGCCCTCAACCAACCCTTGGACGCAGAGACCGCCCGGCGGCTGGTAGAGCCTTTTCTGGAGTGTGTGGTGGCTCCCGATTGCACTCCAGAAGCGGCTGAGCTACTGTCAGTCAAAAAGAACTTGCGGGTCTTGGTCTTGCCGGACTTGTGTGTGGGGCCTGCCCAAACAATCCGCACCCTGGCCGGGGGCTTTCTGGTGCAGGATGCCGATTCACCTGTTGCTCTGCAACGCTGTCGCGATCAGGGACTGACGCAAACCGACAGCCCCCCTTCTTGGCAAGTGGTCACCCAGCGCCAGCCCACACCGGAGGAGTGGGCGGATCTGGAGTTTGCCTGGATAGTTTGCAAACATGTGAAATCCAACGCCATTGTCGTTGCCAAGCAGGGACAGACGCTTGGCGTCGGAGCCGGGCAGATGAATCGGGTGGGGGCAGTGGAGATCGCTCTCCAGCAGGCGGGATCCCAAGCAGCAGGAGCTGTTTTGGCCAGCGATGGCTTCTTCCCCTTTGCCGACAGTGTGGAGATGACTGCCCGAGCAGGGATCCGCGCCATCATCCAGCCGGGGGGGAGCATCCGCGATGCCGATTCCATTGCTGCTGCCAACGCTGCCGGTATTGCCATGGTTTGCACCGGCATACGTCACTTTCTGCACTGAGCCCGCCTTTCTGCTCAAGAGAGAAATCTTCCCAAGAGAGACAAAGAGTAGGGAGTATCCTCAACTTTAGGGCAACCCCCAGGCTCTGGCCCGCTCTGCCAGCCAGCCCTCAGCCCGCAAATTCTCCAGTTCTCGGCGCACCCGCAGCCGCAATTCGGCGTGCTGCAGCCCCTTGGGCATGGCAATGCCCAGCCCCACCGTTGCCAAGGGGGATCCCAGAAATTGAAACTGTGGCTCCGCAGCGCTTTCGCGACGGGGATGCTCTGCTAGCCACCCTGCCAGCACCGAGCGATCTGCTGCCCACCCCTGCACCGCCCCTTTCAGGAGCAGTTCCGCCCCTTCTCGGTAGGAATCGACAGGCACCAACTCCACCCCTGGCAGGTATCGATTCAGCAGGGGAATGGCGCTGGAACCGCGCAAGACTGCAACGCGACCGCCCCGCAAGTCCGACCAGCTTTCCCAGTTGTGGGAACGAGCCACAACCAAGCTGGGGCCATCCTGATAGTAAGCAGAAGTGAACTCCACCTGGCGCGCCCGATCCGGGGTAATGCCGATCTGAGCAATGGCCAAATCCACCTGGCCGTCAGCCAGCACCTGCAGCCGCTCTACATTCGAGACCGGCACCAACTCCACAGCCTCTGCCGAGCCCAACAGCCGGGATCCCAGCTCACAAGCCAGCTCGATCTCAAACCCCTGCAGATCCCCTTGGGGAGTGCGAAACCCCAGCGGCCTCAAGTTGTCTTTTACGGCAACGCGCAGCCGTCCAGAATCCACAATCTCCGGCCAAGGACGAGCCACAGTAGGGATCCCTCTCCCCAGGCAGGCGAGGGCCAGAATGGCTGCCAGGAAGGACTTCTGGATAGCCGTCGGAACCTCCTCAGGAGGCGCGAGACTGGCGCGCTGCCTCCACCACCTGGGTAAAGGCCTCTGGATCCAGGAAAGCCAAGCGGGCCAACATTTTGCGGTTGAGCTGGATATTGGCTTTTTTGAGACCATCGATGAACTCGTGGTAACGCAGGCCCTGGGCACGGGTGGCCGCGTTGATGCGGGTAATCCATAGGCGACGAAAATCCCGCTTCTTGCGGCGGCGATCCCGGTAGGCGCTGCGCAAAGCCTTCATCACCTGCTGGTTGGCGGTGCGGAACAGCTTTGAACCAGCTCCCCGAAAGCCTTTGGCCAGCTTGAGGATCTTTTTGCGGCGCTTGCGGGCGACATTGCCCCGTTTGACTCTCATGGCAGTAACTCAATAGGAACTTGAACAAACTCAAACTGAAGGGTAGAAGCACTCCGTCCTGCTAACGGGATCGGAACTGCTGTCGCCAATGCCAGCCTCTGAAATCTTCTTGCCGGCGCGAGCGGGATCCCGGCTAGTGGGTGTTGGGCAACATCAGGCGCACATTGACCACATCCCGCTTGTCCACCAGGGCCACACCGGCCAATTTGCGTTTGCGCTTGCTGGTTTTGTGCTCCAGCAAGTGGTTGTGCCCGGCCCTGCGACGCATAAACTTGCCGCTGCCGGTCAGGCGGAAGCGCTTGGCTGCTGCCTTGCGGGTTTTGATTTTGGGCATGATGACAACCCCAGAATATGCGGGGCCACAGCTAAAGGTCACAGCCTTCTAGGATAAGCCATAGAAGAACAAGAGGGCAAATGCCAAGGTTCGTCCCGCTGAGGCAAGGGAAAGGGGTCGAGAAACTCTCAGGAGACTGAGTTTTGAGGCTCCAGCAGCAGCACTTGCCAGCGCAGCAAGCGTTGCAGTTGCTCAAAGCTCAGGGGGCACTCTAGGCCAGCCTGGATCTCTTGGACGGTGCGGATCCCGTCCACCTGTTGGAGAAAGGCGAAGGCTTCTTCGCTCAGGGAGATGGCTTCGTAAGCATAGTTGAAAATGCTCCGCCCCGGCCACAGGCCCAGACAGGGGCTGAGGTGGGCAATGGCTGATGCTACACTTTCCGGGCTTGTCCATTCCCAGCGGCGGATGGGGGGCTTACCGAGAAACAGCTCGTAGTGGGCCACCACCGGATCCAGCAGCTCGATCAAGCGATAGCGTTCCGGCTCTGGCAGTTGAGCAGCTTGCGCCAACAGCGCTTCATCCTGGCCCAACACCCGCTCCAGCCGCCAAAACTCTGGGTTGGAAAAGCGTAAAAACTGCAGTCCAGAAGCCCGGATTAATTCAAACAGAGTCTCGATGGTGTAATTCACTTCCTGGGGGTGCAGGTACATATCGGCGAAGCATTCGTCGTCCACGTTCTCGATGGCCCAGCGGGCACGTTCTTGCTGCTGGATGCGGTTGGTTTCCGGCAAGATCTCGAAAAGGCGACGGCCCACCTGGAGACCCCTCTGCAATTGCTCCGCCGAGGCGAGGGTTTGGTGTTCAGAACCTGTTACCAGCAGGCGGATGGCCTTTTGCATGAGGCGGATTTCGTGGCGGCCCAGCTCACCATACACAAACAGGTGCAAGAGCCCGCCGGGAGCCAATTTGCCGGCCAAAGCCTGCAGCCCCGCCACGGGATCGGGCAGGTGGTGGAGCACGCCCACGCAGTTGATGAAGTCAAACTGCCCCGGCAGCTGGTCGATGTCGTAGACGTTGAGCTGGCGAAACTGCACCGGCGGTGCCTGGGAAGCTCGACAACGGGCCTCGGCGATTTCCAGGGCGCGGCTGCTCAGATCAAAGGCCCAGATTTCTGCGTTGGGGTTCTGGTGGGCGATGTATTCCGTTCCCACTCCCGAGCCACAGCCGGCATCCAGAATGCGCACCCTGCGCCGACCCGGATGGGATCCCGTACAAAAGGCATGGGCCTGGGGCCAGCTCCAGCGCCAATTCCACCCTGGCGGGGGAACAGTGCCGACGGGCTGCGGGGGGAAGGGGTAGAGCTCGTAGAGCTGCCGCACTTGGTTGAGGACTTGTTCGGCGCTGGGGGAGTTGGGCTGCATGGGCTATCTGTTGGCTGGCTCGGTTACCAGCAAGACTATAGTGACAATATCCCTCCTAAAGCTCCTACTGGGCCCACTGTCATGAAAGTGCTCCGCACCGCCAGCGCGAACGCTTCTTCTTCTCATCCTCTACAAACCGGCCTCACCTTTGACTGGATCAGGCTGACGGCTGAGCTCAAAAAGATTCTGGATCCCCAGCGGGTGATCAGCAAGCCGGAGGAGCTGCTGGTTTACGAATGCGATGGGCTGGTCAGCTACCGGCAAAGGCCGGCGCTGGTGGTGCTGCCCCGCACAACAGAAGAGGTAGCGCAGGTGGTGAAGCTGTGCAGCCGCTACGGGGTGCCTTTTGTGGCGCGGGGATCCGGTACGGGCCTCTCAGGGGGAGCCCTGCCGGTGGAAAATAGCGTCGTCATTGCCACCACCCTGATGAAGCAGATCCTGGAAATCGATCTGGACAACCGCTGCATGGTGGTACAGCCGGGGGTCATCAACACTTGGATTACCCAGGCCGTTGCCGCCCAAGGCTACTTTTATGCGCCGGATCCCTCTAGCCAGTCGGTTTGCTCCATCGGCGGCAATGTGGCGGAGAACTCCGGCGGTGTTCACTGCCTCAAGTACGGCGTAACAGCCAACCACATTCTCGGCCTGACGGTGGTGCTGCCGGATGGGGAGGTGGTGCGCTGGGGGGGTAAGCTCCCGGAGATGCCCGGCTACGATTGGGTGGGCCTGTTTGTGGGATCCGAGGGCACCCTGGGCATTGCCACCGAGATTACCCTGCGCTTGGTCAAGGCCCCGGCTCAAGTGCAGGTTTTGCTGGCAGACTTTGACAGTGTGGAAGCGGCGGGATCCACCGTCTCCGACATCATTGCTGCCGGGATCATCCCCGCCGGCCTGGAGATTATGGACAACTTCAGCATCAATGCCGTGGAGGATGTGGTGCAGTTGGGCTACTATCCGCGGGATGCGGCGGCCATTTTGTTGGTGGAGGTGGATGGGCTAGAGCTGGAGGTGGAAGAAGCCAGCCAACAGGTGAGGGCGCTGTGCTTCAAAAATGGGGCGCGACAGGTGCAAGTCGCATCCGACCCAGAAGAGCGGGCGCGGGTGTGGAAAGGGCGTAAGGCAGCGTTTGCGGCCATGGGCAAGCTCAGCCCCAACTACTATGTTCAGGATGGGGTGATCCCCCGCAGCCGACTAGCCTTTGTCTTGAAGGAAATCGAGCGCCTCAGCCGCGAGTACGGCTATCCGGTGGCCAATGTGTTTCACGCTGGCGACGGCAATCTGCACCCCTTGATCCTCTACGACGAGTCAGTGCCGGGATCCCTGGAGCAGGTGGAGAAATTGGGGGGCGAGATCCTTAAGCTCTGCGTGCGCTTGGGGGGCAGCATCTCCGGCGAACATGGCATCGGGGCAGACAAACGCTGCTACATGCCGGAAATGTTTACGCCTGCGGATTTGGAGAGCATGCAATGGGTGCGGCAGGTGCTTGATCCCCAGCACATCGCCAACCCCGGCAAGATCTTTCCCACCCCCCGCACTTGTGGTGAGTCAGCTCACGCCCACAGCCGACCGGAATGGCAAGAGATCCCAGTCTTTTGATTTTGAACGTGATATGCAGTCGTTTCAGGCTAGAGTGAGACGCCTGGGCTACTGCTCGCGCCAGCGGGACGGAGTCCTATCGCGCCAGCGGGACGGAGTCCTATCGCGCCAGCGGGACGGAGTCCTATCGCGCCAGCGGGACGGAGCGAGACAGAACTTTTCTACTCCTGCTGCTCGCAGCCTCGTCGCGACAGCGTTAGCGTTGCCCTACCGTAGGCACAGCAACAACTCCGGCAGAGGCAGGACAGAGTAGGATGCTACCTTGGCAAAGATTCTTTGGAGAGCAAGGATGAGGCAGCAGAGAGGAATGGCTCAGCACAAGAGGTGGGCGGTGGGCCTGCTGGCAATCTGGGTTTGGCTGAGCTGGGGGGTGGGGGCCTGGTCTGCTCCCCTTTGTCGGGATCCCCTCTTGCTGCGGCAGATCTTGGCAGCTCTGGGCCGCCCGGAGGTGAAGGTAGAGGAGGTGGCCCTTTTTGATTCGGATCAGTGCCTTGTCCAACTGGTGCTGGATCGTCAGGGGTTGAGCGGATCCCTGCCGCCCGAAATAGGCCAATTTCGCCGGTTGCGAGCCTTGTCCCTCAGCCACAACCAACTTTCCGGCCCCATTCCGCCCGAGCTGGGGCAACTCGGCCAGTTGGAAAACCTGTTTCTCGATTACAACGAATTCTCCGGCTCCATTCCAGCCGAGCTGGGGCAGTTGCGAAACCTGCGCGGCCTGTTTTTGGATCACAACCAGCTCTCTGGGCCTATTCCCCCCCAACTGGGGCAACTGCACCATCTGGAAAACCTCATCCTGCAAAACAACCGCCTCAGCAGCACCCTTCCCGGCCAACTGGGCCAGATGAGCTCTCTCAAGGGCCTGTTTTTGGATCGCAATCAGCTCTCTGGGCCTATCCCCCCTCAACTGGGGCAACTGCACCATCTGGAAAACCTCTACTTGTCGGACAATCGCCTCAGCGGATCCCTGCCCCCCGAACTGGCCCAACTGAGTCAGTTGCGGGATCTGCGCTTGGCACGTAACCAGTTCACGGGAGAATTGCCGACCTTTTTGGCAGAACTGCCCCGACTGGAGCGGCTGCACATCGAGGGAAACCCCGGCCTCTGCTTGCCGGCTGCCCTATCCGAGTGGTTTGCCGGCCTAAACCCAGCGGATCCCCTGCCGGCTCCCATCTGCTCATGGACTCCGTCCCGCTAACGCGACCGGTAGCCTACTGGGACTCCGTCCCGCTATCGCGAAAGGACTCTGTCCCACTATTGTGCTCTGCACCGCTGTCACGAACGCAACAGCGTCGCGTAGCAATAACGGCGCAAGTGTGGGATCCCAGCTTGTCCCGGGTGGAGGAGGAGAGCCGTAGCGACGACCAGGCCACTCCTGCTCGGTGGGCCACCACCACTCCAACCGCCTCCAGATAGGAGGTTACCGACACATGAGGGATCCCCAACTGGCGGGGGTGCACCTGCATCACGGTGGTGTTTTCCTCGACGGCAATGAAAAGCGGAGGACGGGCAAGGACTCCGTCCGTTCGCGTCAGCGGCGGAGCATTGTGGTGGGGTTGCGACAGCATTGCGGAGCCATAACGGCTGGCCAGGTGCAGCAAGCCAGGCCCCCCAAAGGCAGTGGCCGGGGCGATGACGCTGTCCACCTGCTCTGCTGTCAGGTCACCCGGTTGGACGGGATCCCCGCTCTTGACAAATTGGGGAGCATAGCTGAGGCCCACCAAAACCGAAGGCAGGAAGGTAAACCCCACCTCTTCTGCGGCAGCGCGGGGGTGAACCGGCTTGGGGAAAGTCTCAGGGTAGAAAGCGGGGGCGTGGGCACAAGGGATCCGCAACTCCCGCACCACCAGGTGGCTGATCAGGGCTTCGACGCCGGCCAAGGGATCCACCCCCATTCCTTGCTCGTATTGGCTGAAGTCCAAGTCATCCGGAAAGCGGGCCACCACAGCAATGGCTTCTGCCCCCAGGCGAACCAGCTCCTGGGCAGTCTCCAAGAGAGCATCGGGCCGGGCTAGGGATCCCTGGCTGGCCCCGGAGGGGGAGAAGCTGACGGAAACGCCCAAGGGTTGGCGGGTCAAGCGCCAGGGGCCGATGTTGAGCCCCAAGGTGGCCTGAGCGGCTTGCATCACCTGCAGGTGGCGTTGTTGCAGATCAGGGGGGATCCCGGCATCCAGCACCACCCCAACACAGTTTTGGCGCACTGGCCGCAAATTCCACACCCCCGCACAGAACTGATCCAGGCCGTACCCTTCCACGTACAACACGTTCCCCATCGGCCAAAACAAACTGGCTCCGTTTAACACGTTGGGATGGGTAATGACCCGCTCTGCGGCTGCTGCCAGGGTGCGGGCAACAGGCAGGGCATCCCCGGCAAAACCACCGATGCGGGCACCAATGCCGGTGGGGATGAGCAGGAGGCTGGTGTAGGGATGGCTCATGCTGCTATGTCTACAGCACTCTATGCTGCTACACGCGAACGGGAACCGCACCGCTAACGCCGGACGGACAGGATCTGCTGGGCTAGGGCCTCGGCCCGCCGCACACAATCTCCCAAGGCCACGCCATCCAGGTAGTTGGCACACACCCACACCCCTGGGGTTTGGTCGGCCAGGCTGGCCTGCAATTGGGCAATCCGCTGCCGGTGGCCAAGCGTATATTGCGGGATAGCTTGGGGCCACAGGCGCTCTCCCAGGCGGATGGGCTCGACAGGGCGGGTGAGCAGGATCTGGCTGAGTTCTGCATGCACAATTTGGGCCCGCTCGTCGGGGGAGAGAGCTGTGATGGGCGGGATCCCTTTCTGACAGGCAAAAGCCGCGTCGGTGGCCCCCCCAATGAAGCTGACCAGGCAGTGATAGCCCTGAGGAGCCCGCTCTGGAAAGAGGGAGGAGGCCCAGATGGTGCCCAGGGTGCGCAGGCCCTGAGAGCGAGGGATCAGATGGCCAAACCCTCGCAGCGGCTGGGGAAGGGCTTCTTCTGGATAGGCCAAAGCCACCACCGCCACAGGCGGGTAGGGGATTTCCCTCAGCAGCCGGCTGGCCTGGGGGTTGAGATCCTGCAGGAGGGTGGCAGCAGCGTAGGCAGGGAGGGTGAGCACCACCTGTTGAGCCGCCACCCAGTGGATTTCTTCTGGGGCCGTGTGCTCTGCACCGCTGTCGTGTATGACGAAGCCCACCCGGTAGCCCGTCTCATCCCGCTTGAGATGCACAGCCCGCCAGCCCAGCCGCAGCGCACTGCCCAGTTTCTGGGCAATCGCCTCAGGTAGCTGCTGCAACCCCTGCCGCAGGTTACCCAGTTGGCCCCGCCTAGGAGAAGGCTGGATGGGGGAGTTGGCGCTGTCCTGGTGACGGGTTCGCGGGAGCGTCGCGTAGCGATAACGGCTGCGCAAAGCCTGCACAGCACCGGCAAATAGGCTGCCGTAGCGTTCTTCCAAGCCGGCAATGCGGGGGAAGGCTGCCAAGGCGCTGAGCTGATCCGGATCCCCGGCATACACCCCTGAGGTGAAAGGTTCGACCAGCCGTTCCACCACCTCGGATCCCAGTTGCCGCTGGAAGAATTGCCGCACCGTTTCCTCTTTGCCCGGCGGTGGCGCGACAAACCCCAACAACCCACGTAAGGCCCGCAACTTGCCGCCCACGCTCAACAGCCGCGAGCCAATTGCCGCAGAAGGGCTCAGGGGCACCGGCAGCAGCTCTTTTTCCCAGTAGATGTAGCGGGGCAACTGGGCATCGGCCAGCACCAGTTGAGAGGACTCCGTCCCGCTGTCTCGACCGGCCAAGCCCACCTCGGCGATCAGGTTGAGCAAAGGGAGGGTGGGAGTGAAGCTGTTGGGGCCCTCTTCCCAGCGATAGCCGCCTCCGGATTGGGTGGAGATACAGCCCCCCACGCGGGAGCTGGCCTCGGCCAGGAGCACCGGCTGGGTGGAGTCATCCCTGGAGGATAGGCCCTGTTGCAGTCGCAAGGCTAACGTTAGGCCGCTGATGCCCGCCCCGACCACCACCACCTCGGCCTGCGAGGGCTGCGTCCCGCTAAAGTGCTCAACAGAAGAGTTCATCTTTTGGGTTCCAACGGGGTTTTCAATCCTCAAGAGTCAAACAATTATGCTCTGAGCCGCTCCCCGTCCCACCAGCGCGTTCGCGTCAGCGGTGCGGAGCATTTTGGATCTATAGCAGCTAGCGCAGCACCCGAAATAGGCTGGGGATCCCGGCCACCTGGGGCAGTTGTTGGATCTCGGCCAGCGCCTGTCGGCAATCGGCCTCGCGGACGGTGTGGGTGAGGATGACGATCTCCGCCTGCTCTTGGTGACATTCCTTTTGGGTAATGCTCTCCAGGCTAACCCGGTGGCGGCCAAAGCAGGTGCCAATCGCCCCCATCACCCCCGGCTGATCCTGGGCCAATACCCGCACGTAAAACTCCGACTCCAATTCCGAGAGAGGGATCAAAGAGGCGGCAGCAGGAAAGCAGGGGAATCCCCACAGCGGATTGGGGGTATGAGCCCCCGTTTGCCGGTGGGCAATCAGGGTCAGCAGATCGCCGACAACGGCGCTGGCAGTCGGCCCCCGCCCCGCCCCCGGCCCCGACAGCACCACCTGACCCAAGGGATCCCCCTGCACCAAAACGGCATTGTCCACGCCGTTGATGTTGGCCAAGGGGTGGGTAGAGGGCAGAAGGGTGGGGTGAACTCGGATGTCCAAGGCCATCGTGTTGCTCCGCAACGCTGTCGCAACCGCCCCTTCCCCGTCATCCAAGGGCTCCGCCCCGCTAGCGCGAACAGGATGGGCCCTTGCTGCTCCGCAATGCTGACGCAACTGGGCAATGGCCAAGAGCTTGAAGGTGTAGCCCCACTCGCGAGCATAGCGAATGTCGGTAGGGCTGATGCCGCGGATCCCTTCGCAGGGGATGGCTGCCCGCTCCACAGACACCCCGAAAGCAAGGCTGGCCAAAATGGCGATCTTGTCGGCGGCATCCCACCCTTCCACATCGGCACTGGGATCCGCCTCGGCGTAGCCGCGGGCTTGGGCCAGAGCAAGGGCTTCCTCAAACGAGCTGGCCGCCTGGGTCATCTGGCTGAGGATGAAGTTGGTGGTGCCGTTCACAATGCCCCAGACCGCCTGGATGTGGCTGGCCTGCAGGGACTGTTGCAAGGGCTGCAGAATGGGGATCCCGCCCCCAACTGCCGCTTCCAGGAGCACCGAGACTTTGGCTTGGGCTGCCGCCTGAAAGATCTCCTCTCCGTGGCGGGCGATCACCGCTTTGTTGGCCGTGATCACCGGTTTGCCGTGGTCAATGGCTTTTAAGATCAAGCTGCGGGCCGGCTCCAAGCCCCCCATCAGCTCGATCACCACGTCGATCTCCGGATCCGACACGATCTGCTCCAGATCGGTGGTCAGGCGCTCAGGTGGGATCCGCACTTGCCGCGGCTTATCCAAAGAGCGCACCCCCACCGCCGCAATATCGACTGCTCGCAAGAGAGGATGTCGGGGTTGCTGCAGAATTTGCACAACACCCGTGCCAACCGTGCCCAGCCCCAATAGCCCAACTCGTTCGCGGTAGCGGCGCATAGCGCTTTAGACCACAACTCTTCCTTTTGCCTGCTGTTCCCGTTAGCGGGACGGAGTCCTTTGCCCTGTGAGGGCTCCGCCTCGCCAATGCAAACAGGAAGCGGACGGGATCCCCTCACCATTATCACGCTTGGATCCACGCTCTGCTAACGCGACTACGATCCGCATGCAGAGCACTTTGTTCGCGCTAGCGGGACGGCGTCCTTAGTTGGGATCTATACACTTGTCCGCCAGAGAATCCCGCAAGGCACGGACAAAGTGATAAGGGGGCAAAGGGGCGCTCCAATCCAGTTGCCAATGGGGGTGCTGAGCCAGCCAGGTTTGGGTGAGCTGAAGGGCGGCTTCCCACTCGGCAGGAGTGAGCAAAAAGTAGAGCCGCAAGGCCTCTCCCGGTTGGGGATCCACCCTTTGCACAGGCCAGGTGGAAGGCCAAAGCTGCTGTAGGGCTTGCTGCTCCTGCTCTTGCTGCTCTTGGGCTTGTCGTTGCTGGAGATAAGCTTGCTTGCGGGCCAAAAGATAGGCTGTTCCGCTCAGGGAGGACTGTGGCTCCGGTTGGGGCTGAGGTCGAACCCTTCCTTTGAGACAATACTCGGCCCGCCCCCCAATGGCTGCCAGGGCTTGTTCGTATTCCGCTTGCCGGGACAGCAGGTGGGATCCCAGCTTTTCTGCTGAGAGGAAGCAGGTGCCGAAGCGCAGGGGCAGCACCGGCATCTGGGCGAACAGTCGGCAGATCACCTGGTCGTGGCGCAGGGCAGAGCGCACCAACACCTCATCCGAGACTTGCAGCGACTCTGGATCCTGCATCGGCTCCACAGCAGCGGCAATTCGGCTGCCTGTCGGGGAGAACACCTGCACCGACCGATGGATCCCCTCGGTTTGCCGGATGAAGGGCAAAAGCTCTGGCGCTGGCTGCAGGAAGAAGGCGTAGGTGTAAAGGGGGCTGTTGATACTCTGCTCATTCCCGTCAGCAGTACGGAGCACTTGGGGTTCTGGCTGAGCTGGGAAGGTCATGGTCTCGGATTTAAGACGAGTAGGTAAGACGGGTAGGCTCGCCTTCCCAGTCTACGCAACCTAGGATTGGGATCTTTGAAACCTACAGGGTTCCACCTATAGAGTTCCACGGCCAGAGTTCTACGGCCAGCCTGGAGATGCGATAGACTAACCTCGCATCGGTTCTGCACAGGCTGGGGTGTCTGGGGCCGGAACAGGGCCTGTTTTTAGGCGGGCTCCCCACCCCAACCCCCCCAACAGGTGAGGCCATGAACAGCCGCCCAGATTTCCAACCCTTCGAAAAAGAAGAAACCGAACGCTTGCGGGATCTACTCCCCGCTTCCTTCCGACCCTTGATCAGCGTCGTTCCCCACTTCGGGGGTGAAGCCCTGCTCATCTCCCGCCGCAAAGCCCCTTGGCAGCCCCAGGGCACAATTGCCATCGATTTTCGCCGTTGGCAAGGGATCCCTCAGCCGCAGCGGGATCTGTTGTTTCTGCGGGAGGTGGGATGGCTGGGCAACCGCAATTGGTTGCAGCCGGGGTTTTACCAATCGCTGGCCTTGATGGGGGGCATCACCACTGTTGCGGAGCTCTCTTTGCAGCACCCTTTTTCCGCTCTGTTGGCAGGTGGCATTACAGCTCTCTCCGTCCGGCAGATCTGGCAAAACCTGAACCGGGAGAGCGCCCATTTCGATGCCGATGAGTTTGCCCTGCGCCGTGCCCAGTTTCGCGGCTACACCCGACAAGAGGCCGCTCAACACCTGGCAGATGCCATAGAACAGGTTCTGAAGCTGGATCCCACCGATATCCTGACGGCGCTACGGCTGCAACGGCTGAGAACCATTGCCCGCAACCTGGCTTCTACCCCCCCCAGCGGAAACGCCTGGTCGCGTTAGCGGGACGGAGTCCTTGGCCAGTTGCACTTGGGTAATGGCCACCCGACCGGAGAAGCAGATGTCGGTATCGGTTTGGGGATCCCGAGCGCGCTCCGCATAGCGGCCCTGATAGCGAAACCACAGCGACTCTGCCCCATTTCCCTCGGCTTCCACCGCATAATCGAGCGGCAGGGGTTGGGTGCAGAGGGGACAATAGACCCGCTCCGGCAGAGGGGATCCGGCGGGCAAGTGAGGCAGGTTCACATTCCAAAACGCCCCCCTGGGCAAAGGTTGTTCCATCAGCTCCGCCAAGATTTCCCGCGTCCACCGCTGGGCCTGCTCCCAGTCGATGGGTTGGCCCCCTGCTCGGTATTGGGAAATGGCAATTCCCGGGATCCCGCGCATCGCTGCTTCCCGTACCGCCGCCACCGTTCCCGACAGGTACACATCCGATCCAAGATTTCCCCCCTCGTTGATACCGGAAAGCACCCAATCCACCGCTGGGGCCAGCTTGAATAGGGCCACTCGCACACAGTCGGCAGGGGATCCCTCGACGGCAAAGGTGCGCTCGCCGCGGGCCAAGGCTCGAAAAGGTCGCCCCGTCGTCACCTGGTGGCTGCAGCCGGAAATCGGTTGGTGGGGGGCCACAATCCAACAGTGTTCTTCCGGGATGAGAGAGTTGAGGGCCAACTTGAGGTTGGCCAGCCCGGCAGCCTCGATGCCGTCATCGTTGGTCAGCAATACCTTCATTCCTACTTTTCCCTTCTGCCGGCAACTTCTTGGGTGAGTCCTTTTGCAAGTCCCAGTGGCAAATCTGGAGATCTTGGGTGCAAAAGCGATGGGGATCCCGTTCTTCTTTTACCCTATCCCTAGGGGGGTAGCGTCTCCCATGCCGCGTCCCCTGATCCATCGTATAAACCGATACCGGAGGATTGCGATGACCACACGGGTAGCCATTAACGGATTTGGTCGCATTGGGCGGGCCTTCCTGCGGGTGCTGCTGTCTCAGCCAGCTCGGGAGCTGGAGGTGGTGGCAGTCAATGACCTGACCGAACCCGACAACTTGGCCTATCTGCTCCAGTTCGACTCGGCCTATGGGCGCCTTCCCCAAACCGTGAGCGCGGTGGACGGGCATCTGCAAATCGGCAACCACCTGAAAGTCCGGGTTTTGGCAGAGCGGGATCCGGCGCAACTGCCCTGGAAAGATCTAGGGGTTGACCTGGTGGTGGAATCAACCGGCTTGTTCACCAAACGAGACGGGGCCGCCAAACACCTGGAGGCCGGGGCCAAAAAGGTGATCATCTCTGCTCCTGCCAAAGGCCCCGACTTGACGGTGGTGATGGGGGTCAACGATGACCAATACGACCCAGAGCGGCATCACATCATCTCCAATGCTTCCTGCACCACCAACTGCTTGGCGCCGCTGGCCAAGGTTTTGTTGGATCGCTTCGGCATCGAGACCGGCTTTCTCACCACTTGCCATGCCTATACCGCCACTCAGGCAATTGTGGATCGCCCGGATCCCAAAGATTATCGGCGGGGCCGCTCAGCAGCAGTGTCGATCGTGCCTTCCACCACCGGGGCCGCCACGGCAGTGGCCGAGGTTTTGCCCGCCCTGAGAGGAAAGATGGATGGCCTGGCGCTGCGGGTGCCCACCTTGACCGGCTCGATTGTGGACTTTGTGGTGCGTACCGAGCAGCCCATCACTAAAGAAGCCGTCAACCAAGCCTTTATCGAGGCTGCAGAAGGCCCGCTGCGCGGCATCCTGGCCATTGCTCCGCCAGAGATCGTATCGGCGGATATTGTCGGGGATCCCCACTCTTCCATTGTGGATTTGGGATCCACCATGACCTTAGGGGATCGCACGGTGAAGGTGCTCTCCTGGTATGACAACGAGTACGGCTATGCCGCGCGGCTGGTGGATCTGGCGGCCAAAATCGGGGCTGCGCTGTAGGTAACCATCCCCGTTGCGTTCAAGGCAAGGCTATTAGAACCGGATTTGCGGTGGGGCAGTTACGGTTCAGATGCGGTTGTGGCCGGGGTTGCAGGCGATGAAGGGGGGCCGAGCCACAGCAGGATCACCATCGCCGGAGCAGCTGTCATCGCTGTAATCAAATAAAACAAAGGCCAATTGACTGCAGCCGCCAAATAGCCCGACACGGCCCCGGCCAAGGTTCCCCCCACGGCAAATACACTGGTGAGCAAAGCATACTGGGTGGCACTAAATTGCCGATCGCAAAGGCTCATCAAAAAAGCCAGAAAAGCAGCCGTGCCCATGCCCCCGGCCATGTTGTCGAAAATGGTTGCCCCCAGCAGCAGCGGATAGTTTTGCCCCACCAACCCAATCGCTCCCAGGCCCAAATTGCCGATCCCTTGCAAGGCTGCGAAAATGAACAGACAGCGGTAGGTGCCGATGCGGCTGACCCACTCCCCCCCCACAAAAGCCCCAGCCAAGGTGGCCAACAAGCCTATCCAACTGCGGATAATGCCCAGATCGCTGGTGCTAAACCCCGTCTGCAACAAAAATGTGGGGGTCATTTGCCCTGCCAAGCTATCCGGCAACTTGAAGCAGACCACAAACAGCAGGATCGCCCAGGCCAAGCGGTGCCGCCAAAAAGATTGAAACGGCTTGATGATGGCCGACCGCAAAGAGGTAGGCTTGAGGGCGCTGTTTTCCGGCTCAGGGGCCAAAAACGAGGTAATCAACCCGATCAACATCAGCAGCGCCATGATCCCGTACACCTGCCACCAGGGCAAATAGTCCGCCAAGATCAAACTCACGCCACTGCTGACCAGCAGCGCGATGCGGTAGCCGAATACAAAAATCGCTACCCCTGCCCCCATCTCCCGCTCTGCCAAGATATCGGTACGGTAGGCATCCACCGCGATGTCCTGAGAGGCGCTCAAAAAAGCCACCAGCAACCCCACCAGAAAGATCGGGCGGGTGAAAACCGTGATTCCCGGCCAAGTCTGGGCCAGCTCTTCCCATCCCAGAGCTTCCAGCCAGGTTTGGGTCGGATCCTGAAAACCCAGTAGCCCTATGCTGAGCAGCAACAGCACTTGGGTCAGGGCCATCCACCCCCGCCGCCGACTGCCCCGCAGGGATCCCGGTGCCGGCAACAGAAATCGATCCAGAACAGGCGACCACAGGAACTTGAAGGAGTAGGGCAAATTGAGCAGGTTAAACAAGCCGATGGCAATGGTGGTCAAGCCCGCTTGGGTCAGCCAAGCATTCAAGGTGGTGTTGATCAACAGCAGCGGCAAACCCGAAGAAAATCCCAACAGCAGCAGGACGCCCATCTTGGAGCTGCCGTAGACCCCCAACATCCGCCTCAAGACGCTTGTCCCTGCCTCAATCATGACCAGCCTTCCCCACCATCCTGTCCATTCTCAGGGATCCCTGTATTCCCAGTCACCCTAACAGGTGCCTTCCAATGCTCAGCCCCGGTCTTTGGTGCTGGGCAAAAGCTCTGTGCAGCTTGAGAGGAGTTCACAAGCTGCTGCGAATTACAAACGAATAGTTGCTGCCCGGTTCCAGCAGATAGTCCGATTTTTCCAGAAAACGGCTCAAGGGCTCGCAAATCAAAGCCCGCCCCACAGAAGGCTCCACTCTGAGTTCCCCGGCCCGAAAGCGCCAGCAAAAGCGCCAAACCCAACCATTGGCATTGACTTCCCCCTCAATGGCCCCCTCTTGCCAAGAGCGGCGGGTAATTTGGACATGGGCAGTGGTTTGAGGCAGTCGGCTCATCCGGCATCTCCCGACGAGATCCCTTGTAGGGTAGCGCGTGGTGCCCTTGCTGCCGCCAGCAGGTCGAGTATGGCGAGTGAGGCAGCAGGAGCTCAACCCGTGGGGAGGGATCCCGTACACAGGGTCAGTTCTTTCGATCTTCTGAGAGCGGCTGCAACAAACCCCCCAGGGTAGGGGGGCTGTTTCCTGAGCTCCTGCTAATAGGAAAAGCTGGTCAGAGGCTAGCGAGCGGCAGTTGCAAGAACCTTCGAGGATTTTTTCTCCGGCTTCTCAGCCGCAACCTCCGCTAGCAAAGCTCGCAGGCTGGGAAAAAGGAAGTGGTTTTCCTCGACATATTGCGCGCCGAACAACCCCTTCTCCGCCCAAAAAAACCGATCAACGGTATGCTCATTTCGCCGCACCAAAATCAGCGCGGGGGGCTGAATAGACTTTTCCTGAATATACTTTCGAGCAGCGGTTACAGACTTCTCTTCACCACTGTCCAGATTAAATTGAGGAATGTGATCTAAAATTTTGCGCCCTTCCAGACGACGGCGACTCTTACGCTTTCTTCTCCTAACCAATGTAAGCCTCCTGTAGAAGGATGACCGAACAACCGCAACCGCAAAGAATATATCAGCGCTGCTTAAGAAAAGCAATAACTTTTACCCATTTTTGTTATCATCTTTTACAAAGGCAATAAAGACAGCAGCCGCCCTCAAAGCCCTTGAAGGGTTACTTATGGACGCGCCCAAAAAAATCTAATCGGGAACCTTTCTCCGAACAAAAAATCCTTCAACAATCGCCTGCAAAGAGAGCTGGCGATTGGGCGTTTGCTAGGTTGACTGCTGATATTGATAGGGGATCCACGGGCTCTGACACCTGCGAAGAAAGTCAGATGCCGATGTGGGAGATCCGCATCAAATCTGGCCCCTAGCCTAACATTAACAAAAACGATACTCAACAGAACATATACCTAAGCTCAGCTTCAAGACAACCCCCTTTGGGCTGAAGTGCTAAGTCAATTGCCAATGCTGCAAGTCTGGAGCTGCTCAACCGAGGAGAGAAAGGGGCACTCCGGTGCCGGGCTACCGTTGAACAGCGCATGTAAGACTGTACAACCAACTTCTTGTTTCTACAAGAGATCCACTGCAGATCCCCAGCATGTCCACACAGCCCTTTCGCGAGTTCATCCTGGGAGCCCTGGAGTGAGGAGTTCTGGTACCGTAGGGATTGGATAGATCCCGCGCCAGGTGACCGGCAAGCTGGAATGGGCTTGATGGGCATTCAGGACTGCGTTGAACCGATTAGACGGAATTCAGGCATCTTGCTAGCCTTACTTCAGGCTTGGCTGCGCCTCAAGGACTTAAGTCTATTTGGGTTTATCTTGTCTGGGTCTAGGGAGTTTTGGGCATGATGAAATTTGGATTGCTGATGGGTCTGGGACTCAGCCTGGGATCCCTGCCGGTTTGGGCACAGGGAGCAACCCCGCTGCCTAGCCCTGCTGCCACTGCTTCTCCAACTTCGGGGGAGGCTCCGGCCACAGCAACTCCTAGCCCTCTGGCATCTCCGACTCTAACCCCAGAGCAAGTCACCGATGCCCAGGTGGAACAGTTGGTGCGGATTTTGTTGGAGTTGGATCCCCTGATTCGGGAAGCCAGCGCCCAACTGCGGGAAACCCAGAACGAGGAAGAGTACGAGCAAATTATGCGGCGCACAGAAACCCAAGCCAGCCGCATTGTTGAAGAGCAAGGGCTGACGGTGCTTCAATACCGCGAATTGATGACCTTGGCCAACGAAAATCCCGTCCTCAACCAGCGGGTTCGTGTGCGCTTGCAAGAAGTTTTGCAGGAAGGGGAAGCTTCCAACTCTCCAAAGCCGGCTACCCCGACGCCTACACCCTAGGCTGAGCTGGCTTGCCTTGGCCAAAGGCAGGGAGAACCTGAGGCAGCCGCAAAGTAAAACAGGTGCGATTGGCCTCGCTGTTGAGGTGAATGCTTCCTTGCAACAGACTTACCCGCTGCTGCACGAGGGCCAACCCCAACCCTGTCCCCCCTTGCCGCCAGGGATCCACGCTGGGCACCCGATAGAACTTCTCGAATACCCGCTTTTGTTCTTCTGGAGGAATGGTTACGCCGGTGTTGAGGACTTGGATGTCCAGGTGGTCGGGATGGTACATGGCCTGAAGGCTGATCAGGTGCTCAGCAGGGGTGAATTTACATGCATTTTTCAGCAATTCCGCCAGCACCGACTTTAGCACTCCCGGCAGAGTAAAAATGGCAGGCAGTTCTGGAGGGATCCCAAGGCTGAAGCGCTGATGGTGACTATGGGCCTCCTGAGCAAAGGGCTCTGCGATCTGGGGCAACCACTCTTTCAGCTCCAACCAGCAGGGCTGCTGTGAACCGTTCGCGTTAGCGGGACGGAGTCCCTTGAGCACCTCTAACTGCTGCAGTTCCAGCAGATCCTCGACCAGTTTGATCTCCCGCTCGCATTCGTTGTCCAACACCTTCAAGTACTGAGAGATCTTGGCCGGATCCGGGGATCGGGCAGCGCCCTGAGCAGGCAGCAGAACGGCGCTGAGCAGGCGGATGGCCATTTTCATGTTGGAAAGAGGAGTGCGCAGCTCGTGGGACACCGTGCTAAGGAAGTCATTTTTTAGGCAATCCAGCCGCTGCAATTCCTGTACCTGGCGCTCCAGTTGGGCGGTGCGGGCCTGTACCTTTTCTTCCAGGGTGCGGTTCAGCTCCTGAACCTGTTGGAACAATTCCGCCTGCTGAATGGCAATGGAGAGGTGATCGGCCAAGGCCAAGATCAGATCCTGATTGGTGGCCAACCAACCGGGACGTGCCGTTTTCAGTTGCAGGCACAGGCTGCCCCAAAGGGTGGGGTGGGCCGAGTCAGATTCGGGGCTTTCGCCGCCGTAGAGCGGTACCAGCAGCCAACTGCCAGGATAGGCTTTGGCCATGGCGGAGATGTAGACCCAGCCTTTGGCTTGGTCGGCTGCCTCCAGCAACACCACTTTCCCCTGCTTCAGTTGCCGGGCAATGGGGCTTTCGGAATCGGGGATCTGACAACCCAGATAGCCGTCGGGCTGAGGGGGATATTCGGAGACAATGCGCCAATGCTGTTGCTGAGGCCGATAGATGCTGATGCTCACCCGATCCGCCTCTAGCAGATGGCAAATCTCGCGGGTGGCAACGGCAAAGATCTGATCCGACTGCAGAAAGGTGCGAATGGCCCGGACGACACGGTTTAGGGCTTGCTCGCGGGCCGCCTGTTGGCGTAGGTTCAACAAGTTCTGGCGGGCCTTGAGCAGGTGTCGGATGCGCTGACGCATCACCGGCCAGTGAATGGGCTTGGTAATGTAGTCGCTGGCTCCGGCAGCAAAGGCTTTGTCTACGGAAGCTTGATCCTCGAGCGAGGTGATCATCAAGCAGGGTAGATCCGCATCCAGAGCCTGCAAGCGTTGGCAACACTCGAACCCATCCATGCCGGGCATGAGGGCATCCAGCAGGGCAATTTGAGGCTGAGTTTGACTGAAGAGCAGCAGGGCTTGGTCGCCGTCTTCGGCCTCTGCCACTCGATAGCCTTCATGAACCAACAGGTGGGTCAAGTACCCGCGTATGAATGGGTCGTCATCGGCCAGCAGCACCGTCGGCGAAGCATTTGGCAACGGATATCCAGAACTGGGGATAGGTGGAGATTGCACAAAATTCACTCCACAGAGTTGGCCGTTCGCGACAGCGGTGCAGAGCACTAAGGCTTTTTGCACGCAAAAGGGATCCCTGACCCCTCTCCAGCCTAGTCTATCGCGACAGCGGTGCGGAGCACTTTAAAACCCCAAAGCGTGAGGGGATCCCTTGGACAGACCTATTTCCGTCAGGATCGGCGAGGTGGTGTGAGGAGTTGCCGTAACGGTTTTGGAAGCGGATCCGGTTCAGGTGGGGGGCTATCCTGCACTGTAACCTACCAAGGCTATCGCTTTGATATCGGTGGGCACCGCTTTTTCTCCAAGTCGGCGGAAATTGAGGCCCTGTGGACGGAAATTTTGGGCTCGGAAATGCAGGTTTGTCGGCGGCTTTCCCGCATTTTTTATCGAGGTGTTTTCTTCGACTATCCGATTCGACCTGCGGATGTCTTTGCCAAACTGGGGCTAGGGTTTACCAGTCTCTGTCTGCTCAGCTACCTAAAGGCGCGCCTCTTTCCCAGGCTCAATCCCGTATCTTTTGAAGATTGGGTCATCAACCAGTTTGGGGAACGGCTGTACCGCACTTTTTTTAAGACCTACACCGAGAAGGTGTGGGGGATCCCTTGTCACGAGATCAGCGCCGACTGGGCAGCCCAGCGGATCAAGGGTCTGTCGATGGCTTCTTTGATCCGTAAAACCTTTTTCCCCAGCCGAGGGGGAGTGATCAAAACCCTGATCGATCGCTTTCGCTATCCTCGCCTAGGGCCAGGCCAGATATGGGAGCGCGTTCAAACCTTGCTGGCAGAAGCCGGGCAGCCGGTACAACTGGATCGCAAGGTTACAACCAAGGCTATCAAGCTCACATCCAGACCATTCGGGCCTTTTTGGAAGAGGCACTGCCCAATTTGCAGGTGGCAGGTCGCAACGGCATGCACCGCTATAGTAACCAAGATCACGCCATGATGACGGGCCTCTTGGCCGCTCGCAACATTGTGGCAGGGGAACGGCGCTACGATGGGTGGCGGGTCAACCAAGATGCTGAGTATCTGGAAGAGGAGGATTCGACAGCGGCCTTGGCGGGAGGACGGGCCGTGCCCCAGGTGCTGGGTCGCCGGAGTTAGCGGCGGAAGGGATCCTGCTTCGATCCAGCTTCGCCATCCAACACCTCTAGGATGGCCTTGGCAGCGCGAGCCAGAACGCCGGGTTCTCCTAGGGCTGCCCGCATCGCGGCGTAGTCGGCTTGCAGTTGGGCTTTGCGTTCGGGCCGAGTTAGCAACTCCAGCGCCAGTTGGGCAATCTTCTCTGGCTGGGCCTGCTCCTGCAGCAACTCCGGGACAATGGGGCGCATCTGCACCAGGTTGGGCGGAGACATGAAGGGCACCGACACCCTCAGCCAATGGCGGGCGATCCAGAAGGTGAGGGGGTTAAGGCGATAGATCACCACCTGGGGGATCCCTAAGATGGCCGTTTCCAAGTTCACCGTGCCGGACTTGGCCAACACCAAATCAGCCGCTGCCAAGGCGAGGTGATGGGCTTTGTGGGGGGAGAAGAAGGGCAGAGCTTGGGGATCCAAAAGGGTGAGGTTTAACCCAAGACGGTGGGCAGCCCGCGCGATTGGGGCAGCAAAACAGGGCGAGGCCAAGGGCACCCAAAACTGCACTTGGGGCAGGTGAGCTTGCAGCAACTGGGCCGCCTTGAGCAGGACAGGCAGAACCGAGCGCAGCTCTTGCCGCCGCGAAGCCGGCACCACCACCACCACTGTAGCCTCGGCAGGGATCCCCAACTGGGCTCTGGCTGCAGCACGGCTGGGCACAGCGGCCAAAATATCCAACAGGGGATGGCCCACATACTGGACATGGGCTCCTGCCGCCGCGTAGTAGCGGGCTTCCTCAGGGAAAATTGCCAACATCAGCCGCATCTGCTGGGCCAGTTGGTAGGTGAGGCGGGCATCCTGCGACCACACCCACTCTTGGGGGGCAATGTAATAGACAGCAGGGATCTGCCGCCGTTGCAGCAGACGGGCAATGCGGCTGTTGACGCCGATGTAGTCCACCAGCACAGCCACATCTGGCGGGTCTTGGGCCAAAAAGCGGCGAATCTTCCATTCCGTCCAGAGGGCGGGGCCGATAAAGGGAAGAGCCTCTAAAATGCCAACGGAGCTGATCTCGGTAGTGCGGTGCAATAAACGGGCCCCGGCAGCAGCCATGCGCTCTCCCCCGACCGCTGTGATGCGCAGTTGAGGGCGCTGGCGCAGCAATTCTTCAATCAGATGGCCGGCCTGCAGATCCCCTGAGACCTCGCCCGTGCAGATGAACAGGTGGCTCACCAGAGCTACACTCCCGACCGCAGTTCTCAATCATCCAGCTCTGAAGTGCTCCGCATCGCTGTCGATAAGGAATCTTCCCCTCTCCCGCGTAGGGCCGGCAGAGGGCCTCGTCGTTGCGGCTGCGAGAGGGAGTCTTCCAAAAATTGCAGCAGATGTTGCAGGGATCCCGTCTCGTCCACCCACTCTTTCCCCTGCAGAGAAAGGATGTGGCGCTCTCCCTCCGCACCGCCGCTACGAACAACACACAGGCTGCTGCGCAGCGTTTGCAGCGCTTTTTCCAAAGGCAACCCTGAGCGGTACAAAAATCGGTAGACCTGCCGCAGCAAGGGCAGGGATCCCTCCATCCCTTTGGCTCGCCGCAACCCCACCAAATTCAGACCGCGAATGCGGGCTGGATGTCCTTCCACCAACATGTAGGGGGGAACGTCGCGGTCAACCCGGCTCATCGCCCCCACCATGGCCAAGCGCCCGATGCGGGTGAACTGGTGGATCCCGACCATGCCGCCAATGCGGGCTTGAGACTCGATGTGGATGTGGCCGGCCAAAGAGACAGCATTGGTAATCACCACCTGATTTTCGATGACACAGTTGTGGGCGACATGGGTGTAGGCCATCAGCAGGTTGTGATCTCCGATCAGGGTGGCTTCCCCTTCATTGGTGGCCCGGTTGATGGTGACAAACTCGCGGATGCGATTGCCTCTGCCGATCACCACTTGAGAGGGGGCGCCGCTGTACTTCAGATCCTGAGGCTCGGTGCCCACAACTGCTCCCGGAAAAATGTGGTTGTCCTCGCCGATTTCCGTCCAG
Source organism: Thermostichus sp. MS-CIW-37 (assembly GCF_054060065.1). Classification (NCBI taxonomy): domain Bacteria; kingdom Bacillati; phylum Cyanobacteriota; class Cyanophyceae; order Thermostichales; family Thermostichaceae; genus Thermostichus; species Thermostichus sp. MS-CIW-37. Next base: position 88,956 of record NZ_JBSSCV010000008.1, read on the forward strand.
CCATCGATCACCACATGGGCTCCCACCACCGTATGGGCAGCGATACGAACATGCTCGCCGATCACCGCATACGGGCCAACCTGCACCGTCTCGTGTAGCTCAGCTTTCGGATGGATCACCGCGGTGGGATGAATCCGCTCGCGTGAGCGGTGCGGCGCACTTGCAGAGGCGTTGGGAGTGGATCCCGCTGAAGCGAACGAACTCATTTCCAACCTAGCCAGCAACTGTGGTTACGCTCCCAACCCCGCGAAGGATCACCAAGGCTTGACTCCGGGGGAGATCAACCTTAGAGCTACGCTCCGCCATCGTGACCAATAGGCTGCCACCCCAACGCAGCAATATGTCTACCGTATCCCGACAGAAAGGCGCAAGCAGTCCCCGAGCCATCTCCCTATGCCAACACTTTATCTCAATTGGTGAGAAGACCCACAGCAGAGCGCCTCTCGGATGGCCGCTATTTGTCCCTCAATCCACCAGGGAAAACATCAGTTCCCCCTCGGTCACCAGTTGTCCTCCCACCTGAGCGCGGCAGAACATCTTGCCAATGCGCCTCTGGCGAATGGTGAGCAAGTCGGCAGAGAGCAGCAGTTGATCCCCCGGCAGCACCGGGCGGCGAAAGCGAACACCATCGATCCCGGCAAACAGGGCCAAGCGCCCGGCCACGTCCGGCAACTTGGTCAACACGATCCCCCCTACCTGGGCCATAGCCTCGACGATCAGGACGCCGGGCATGATGGGTCGGTTGGGGAAATGCCCCTGAAAAAAGGGCTCGTTGAAGGTGACGTTTTTCAGGCCCACTGCCCGTTGCCCCGGTTGATACTCCACAACCCGATCCACCAGCAAAAAAGGATAGCGATGGGGCAAGATCTCCAAAATCTGCTCCGTTGTGAAGACAGGGGGAGCAGTTGCCAATTGAGCGGCTGCCTCAGCCGAGAGGAGGGGAGGAGGGGAGACATCAGAGGCCATGGTGAACCCGTGGAGACAGAAGACAAAACTGAAACCCCGGATGGGGAGGAAGCAGGCCAGAACTCAGCCAAAAGAGCACCCAGGGATCTACGGAGAAGAGATCAAGAGATTCCAACAGAGCGGATCCCCTTGAAGGCAAGTGCTCGGCACCGCTGTCGCACCTGAGGATGGCAGGGTTGTGGCTACGCAACCGGATCTCTTTCTCCCCCTTGCTCTTCATGGATCAGCAGGGATCCACTCTTGAGCAACTGCTCGGCCAAACGGTGGTGCAGAGCATGGCCCGCTTTGTAGGCCACAACATGCCCCTGCAGTCGGCAGCCCAGGAGGCTGAGATCTCCTAGTAAATCTATCAGCTTATGGCGCACCGGCTCATCTGGGTAGCGCAGTGGCCCCAACCACTCGGTCTGGCTACAGACGATGGCATTTTCCAGGCTGCCCCCCTGGATCAGCCCCCGTTCCCGGGCCAGCTCCACATCCTGCTGGCGGGCGAAGGTGCGGGCCGGTGCAATGGACTGGACAAAATCTGGCCCGTTCTCCCTCCAGCTCAACCACTGTTCTCCAATGGGGCAATCGGCGAAATCGATGCCATAAGTAAAGCGGGCTGTGGGATGGGGGAGAGCGCTGACGAAAGCTTCCCCCGCCCAGGCAGTAACCGGCTCTTGGATCACCCCCAGCAGGGCCGGCTGATCTTGGGCTTGGATCCCGGCTTGGGCAACGGCCTCCACAAAAGGCAGGGCAGAGCCATCCAGAATCGGCAGCTCTGGCCCCTCCACCTCGATGCGGCAGTTGTCAATGCCCAGGACGTAGAGGGCGGCCAACAGGTGTTCCACCGTCTGCACTTGAACCGGGGGGGATCCCTGCTGCAGCAGGGTGCAGAGATGGGCAGGGGCCAGGGATCCCAACTGGGCCGGGATCTCAGGGGATCCCGGTCGATCCACCCGCACAAACACCCGACCGCTGCCGACAGGAGCTGGATGCAGGCTGCAGCGAATCGGCAGGCCGGTGTGCAGGCCAACGCCTTCCAGAGAAATAGAGCTGGCTAGGGTGTGTTGCCGGCCTCTCATCATGCTCCGCACCGCTAGTGCAAACGCTCTTGGCCCCGGTCGAAAACGCGGTAATACAGCTCCCGATAGCCCACGCGCAGGTTACTGCCGGCATCTGCCAACTTGGCTTTGTGACTGCGGGTGCCGTAGGCGCTGAACACCTCGTAGGTATCCCCTTCAAAGAAAAAGGAAGAGACATCGGACACCTCTTCGCCCCCCAGCAACTGCCAGCGCCCCTGGCGAAACTGCAGCCGGTAGTGGGCTCTATCCAAGCTGCCGGAAGGACGGTCGATCATGGCGTCGATGCTGCCCTCGTAGAACGGCTCGGCACCACCATTGGGGATGGATATGTCCACAGGCCACACGTCCACAGCGATATCTCGGTAGCGGCAGTTGGGCCGGTTGCACAGGCGAATTGAGCGCATGGCCTCGGCAATGGCTTCCAGCCGCTGCCGCGCTACGGTCAGGGAAAGGTGCTCTATACCCCCATCGCGAGCGAGCTGGGGCGACACCTGAGCCGCCTCTGCCACTGTGGAGGGCAACGAATGGGCAGCCAACGCCGGGGATCCCCAGCAGCATCCCACCAACACCAGACAGATCAAGCTCAGCCAACAACGGTATGCGGATCCCATGAACACAATCTATGACCAAGAAAACTGGGTTGCAAGCCCTGCCCTAGGGCCTACGGCCCGCTGACGCGACTAGGGCGGCTTTGTGCTATGGCGCAGTGTCAACAGGAAAAGTATCTGGGAGTTCATCCCAGCAGTTGGGGTCATGGCATCCCCCACCACTCGCAAGAGTGGTGTAGCCCAGGAAGTGGGAATCATCCTGCAACCCGGAAAAGAATCCCTGCCCTTTAGGTCGGCTTTATTTGTTTCTTCTGTAGAACCTCCAAGAACAGAAGCTCAAACACTTTACGTCTTCTTTCCTGGCGCTCTGGGTTAGCCTTTTCCCATCCTCCAACCGATGCAGACTTACTCTTCCAGCAGAACTGCCTCCGACAAAGGTGAGCCCAAACTTGGGGTGGCGCACTAAACTACCCCGCCTCAAACCTAAGCTCAGCATACCCCCGTAGGAAAGTCTTTTCCCACCTTTGCCCGGTTGCAAACGATGCAGTTGACGACGATGAAACCGCAGAGGAACGACCATAAGCATCTGCTGATTGTCCGGCTGCAGGTGCCCCCCGGTCACGGAGTTGGCTAACACCCACGCATCCACGCAGTGGGCCGCAAACACTTCGGCGGTCTTTTTGTTGGTTTTCTGCAAACCCAAGGCATCCCGCATCTGCTGGGTTTCCCACCCTGAGCGGGTTAGTACCTGTCCCAGATTGGCTAGCTGCCGATAGAACCATTGCTTACCCACCTCTGAGGGAGAGAAAGACACGTCCCAGCGGCGCTTGCCACGGGTCTTCGCCTTAATGTCCTCAACCACAAATACGGATACGGGAAACAACTGGCTTAGCCACCGAGCCAGACGTAGCTTCCACTGCCAGCGAGCCTTGGTGGAAGGGGGCAACCCACCCCTGGCGCGATTAAACCTGGGTTGACGACAGGGCGTTTGGCGATACCGTCGCGCTCGACGCATGATGCGCCGTTGTTCGACATGCTCCTTCACCCAGGTGACCGCGTCCGCTTGGAGGTTCAGGTAGGTCTGTGCGGCGGATTTAACCGACCACCCCTCTTTCTTGCTCCCTGGGTCAATGCCGACGGCTATGGGTTGGGTTTGCCGGTCAGAAGGCTCCACGTTAAGCCGGACTCAAAACACCCCTCTCTTCCAAAAGGGAGTAGCCTTGCCGGTCTTAATCCACCTTCTGGCTCGACTGGGTGTGGTCGGCATGAGCGGGTTTTGGTTGTGATCTACGACAGGCACAAACATGCGGTAAGTCTCCTACTCGGAGTATGTACGTCCCTTCGCCACTGACCAACGTAGAGGTAGCCAACTAGGGAAGCATTCGCTACGTACTGTGGGCTGCCACGCCCAGTCGGCTCAGTCCCCTTCAATCGCCCTCCATGACTGGGTTGCTTGGGCAGGCTAGTCTTTCCTTGCCCTTGGGGTTTCAGGCTGGCTAGACCTTACTTCCACAAGCCCCCACCTTTAGCTGGGGGTACTTGACCTGCTGGATCTGACGGATCAGTTCGGGTACCACCTGGTAGAGATCCCCGACGATACCGTAGTGGGCAAATTTGAAGATGGGGGCAGAGCTGTCTTTGTTGATGGCGATGATCGTCTGGGATTTGTCCATGCCCACGCGATGCTGGATGGCTCCGGAAATGCCGCAGGCAATGTAGAGCTGAGGTCGGACGGTCTTGCCGGTTTGGCCCACTTGATGGGCGTAGGGGATCCACCCAGAATCCACGGCCTTGCGGGAGGAGCCGACGGCGCTGTTGGGGAAACAAGCGGCCAACTCCTTCAACAGCTCAAATCCCTCTGGGGATCCCAGCCCGTAGCCGCCGGAAACGATCACCTTGGCGCGGGTGAGATCCACCGCCTGGGACAGGTTGCGCACCGTTTCCACAACCTGCAGGCTCAGGTCGCCGGGATCCAAGTTGACCGGCACCGGGATCACGTCCCCCTGGCGGGATCCATCCCAGGGCAGAGGCACCATCACCCCTGGGCGCACCGTGGCCATTTGGGGGTTTTTCCACGGGCCGAGGATGCGGGCCTTGAGAGATTCGCCAAAGCTGGGCCGGATGGCGTAGAGGCAGTCGGGGAAGAGGCCAGACTTGCTCGGATCTTTGCTATTGGTGTACTCGAAGGGGCCGATGTCCAATTCGGTGCAGTCTGCCGTCAGGCCGGTCTCCAGGTGGGCGGCCAAGCGAGGGGCCAGATCTCGCCCGGTGGTGGTGGATCCCAGCAGGATGGTGTGGGGTGGTTGGGGCCAGCTTTTGATCAAGTCCGTGATCACCCGGCGGTAGGGCAAGGTGCGGTATTCGGCCAACTCCGGATGATCGGCAATGAAGACTTGATCTGCCCCGTGGCCGATCAGGATCGAGGGCAAATGGGCAATGTTGTGTCCAAGAACAAGGGCACTCAGGGTGGCTCCCAGCTTATCGGCCAGCCGCCGCCCGGCTCCCAACAACTCTAAGCCGATGGGCTGCAATTCCCCATTCACCTGCTCCGCGAAGACCAATATCCGCTTGCGATCCATAGAACCGTGACTCCTAAGTTGAGATCGGGATTGAATCGGGTCGAGGGCAATCTTGGGTGTTGCAATTGCGACGAGGTCAGCAGAGTCTTTCTGAGTTAACTTTTCACTGCCCAAAACCGGGAGCTTTCGCCGGCTAGCCACCCTGGGATCGATAGATGAGACGATGAGGATTGAAAGGTGATGGAGATAAGAATTGGCCAGAGGGATGCAAGGCAGAAGATCTAGGAAGTTGCCGCGTAGCGGAAGAGGTCAACGGCCTGAGTTAGTTGGTTGACCAGTTGGGGGACGGACTGCCCTTGAAAGATCTGACAGTTGCCGCCAATTTCCCCCACTTTTTCGGTGGCAGCCACGATGGTCGGAGATCCCTTGAGACCGCAGCGCTCCGGGTCTGCCCCCACATCGTCCAAGTTGAGGATCTGGATCGCCTCGGCCCGTGCCACCTCATCCCGCATCAGCCGCTGCACCCGCTGCACACCCCGTAGAGTGGGGTAGGCCAAACGCCGAGCGGAATTGGCCACCGTAATCAAAACCGGCAGGGGCACCATTACGATTTGGGATCCCCCTTCGATGGCCCGCCGCGCCACTAGGATCCCATCCCGAATCTCGAAGGCTTCGCAATAGGTGACCTGAGGGATCCCCAACCGCTCCGCCAACTGCGGCCCCACCTGGGCCGTATCGCCGTCGGTGGTCTGGAGCCCGCAGAAGATCACATCGGGCCGGCCAGCATAGCGAACCGTCTGGGCCAGAGTATAGGCAGTGGCTAGGGTATCGGAAGCGGCCAAGCGGCGGTCGGTCATCAAAATGCCCCGATCCACCCCGTGGGCAATGGCCTCGTAGAGCACCTCAATGGCCGGGGGTGGCCCCATTGTAATTGCCGTTACTCTCGCCCCGTGTTGCCGTTTGGTTTGCAGAGCTGCTTCCAGTGCATAGCGATCAAAAGGGTTTAACATCCGCTTGGCCTTGGCGCGATCGATCGTGCCGTCACTGTTGATGCCGGCCTTGGCGTTTTGATCGGGAACTTGCTTAATCAGAACAAAAGTTTCCAAGGGCCCAAACTCCCTAGTGATCCCCTCCAGATTAAAAGGGATCCCTGAGCACCACAAACTTATTCAGCTTTTTTTCGGGATCGGAAAAGCTATCTCGACTTCAAGCACCCCTAAGCTACTCTTCCCAATACATCTGTTTCTCAGGTTTGATTTCATTGACATGCTCCCCATGCCCAAAGGCAGGGGCCTTACGGCGTTCTTGGGTAACCCTAAACAAAGTTCGAGACACTCCCCTACTGCTCCATGCCGCTTCCGGTCTCCCATCCACCAACGCGAACAGGTCTCCCGTCGGCCTCTTTCAGGAGCAGCCTGGGATCCCTGCCACGAAAAGCTTTGGGGATACTTCGCAGATGAGGGATCCAATAAGGACGCAGACCGCACCTGCAGCCAGAAATAGCCTCCCAGCAAGCAGGATAAGTTGGCCTGCACCGGCAAGCCAATAGACAGAGGCTTCAAAATCGTTGCTGGCCTAACCCAGATTATCCAATCATCCGCTCAGACTTGGGTGGGAGCAGACTTCCATCAAACACTTGCTCTAGAGAGGGCTTAGTGGGCAAGCCAAAGCCATCCACCACCTGAGCAATCGAGGTTTCCATACGAGCAGGCACTACATCCCCCAAACCAATTTGTCGCACCTCATCGGTAACAAACAGGCGCGGCATGGCCAGGGTAAGGCGCAATTTCTCAATTGCCGTATCCAGCACTTGTCCGTCGGCCTTGGCTTTGTCCAGAAGGGCCAACATATTGCCATCGGTATCACGAATAGTGTCTTGCCAACCCTTGACATAGGCCCGCAAGAAAGCTTTGAATTGCTCAGGCTTCTCACGCAGCAATTGCACACGAGTGATGAGCGCATTGCCGTACAGCTCAAGGCCATAGTCGTTGTAAAGGAAAGCCGTGATGTCCTCCAAGCTGACGCCGCCCCGCACCAGATTGGGCATGGCTGAGGTCATAAAGCCGCTGATGGCATCCACCCGACCTTGGATGAGGAAAGGTTCGCGCAACTGTGGCTCCATGGTCAGCCACTCCACCGACCCCGGATCGATGCCGACTTGCTTGGCAAAGACCGGCCAGAGCCGACGCGGCGCATCCCCTGCCGGTGCTCCTAGCTTCTTGCCCGCCAGTTGGGCCGGCTCCCCAATGCCCTTATCTTTCAAGGTGTAGATGCCAAAGGGAGAGCGATTGAAGTGGACATAGATCGCTACCAAGGGCACGTCCGGATTTTTGGCATTGAACTCGATCATGGAGTAGGGATCCCCTTCCCCCAGGTCGTACTGGCCAGCGGCAATCTTGGTGATGGAATCGGCGGAGCCATAGCCGCGCTCGTAGGTGACCTCCAGCCCCTCTTCGGCGAAGTAGCCCTTCAAGATCGCCGTTACAAGGGGGGTATCCATCGAAGAGGGCAACCAAGAGAGGGTAAACTTCAGGGGCGTCAGTCCCTGGGAAACCAGAAGCGGCCCGCGGCTCTGAGCCCTCGCCTTTAGCCCTCCAACGGCAACCCAAGAGGCAGCCGCAGCAGCAGATTGAAGGAATTGACGACGCGACGATTTCGGGATGGACATATCTATATGCTCCACAGCACCTGGCTCAGTAGGGATCCGCAAACGGGAATGCGGCAAACAATGGAGTGAAGACTATAAGCAACCAACTTAGCAAGGCGGAGTCAAACTTCTGTATTTGAGGATACCTTTACCTGCTGGGGGATCCCCTTTTAGCCAAGGTGAGAACTCTGCCTTGGTCATGGCCGGTTCGTTGCCGGTATGATAGTGCTCCTGCTGCCGCAGGGATCCCGATCGCCATTGCTCTTAACTCACGTGTATCCCTCTTCAACCATGGCCATCCAATCCCCTTCCACCTCCCTGGTTCGCTTTCTCGCCGGTGCTGTATCTGAGGCCATTCGACAGGCAGCAGAAGCAGGCCAACTGGGATCCCTGGCCCCCCAGCAAGCCACAGCGATTGCCCCCGTGATCCAGATCCCCAGCGACCCTCGCTACGGCGATTACGCCTGTCCCACCCCCCTGGGCATGGCCAAGCTCTGCCGCCTAGCACCGGCCCAGATCGCCCAAACCCTGCAGAGCCATCTGGATCTGCCGGACATCGAAACTCAGGTGGCGGGAGGAGGGTATCTCAACTTCCGGCTGGGGGATCCCTTTTTGGCCGAGCGCCTGCAGGAGCTGCTGCATCTGGGAGAACACTTCGGCAAAACAGCCACCCCCCATCCCGAGCGCATTCTGCTGGAGTTTGTCTCCGCCAACCCGACGGGGCCTTTGCATGTGGGCCATGGGCGTTGGGCTGCCGTCGGCTCCACAGTGGCCAACCTGCTGCGCTGGACGGGGCACCAGGTGGAGCGGGAGTTTTACATCAACGATGCCGGCAACCAGATGCGGCTCTTGGGCCAGTCTCTGGAGGTGCGGGTGCGGCAACTGCAGGGGGAAGAGGTGGCTCTGCCCGAAGATGCCTACCATGGCAGTTACTTGGTCGATATTGCCCGGCGGCTGTTGGGTCAGGTCAAGGCCGGGATCCGCCCTCTGCCCACCACCCTAGAGGAGTACACCGATTTTGCCTATGGGGAAATGCTGGCCTGGCAGAAGCAAACTCTCCAGCAATTGCGCACCGAGTTCGATCACTGGTTTAGCGAGCGCCGCCTGCACACCCCCGATCCCCAGACAGGCCTGAGCGCCATCCAGCAAGCTTTGCAGGAGCTGGAAGAACGCGGCTTTCTCTACAGGGCCAAGGCTCCCCGGGGTGAGGATCCCAAGCCAGGGGCCGAAGAGGCCGTCTATTTCAAAACCCAAGAATTTGGCGACGACAAGGATCGGGTGGTGCAAAAGGCCGATGGTTCGTTCACTTATCTAGCCGCCGATATTGCCTACCACCGGGATAAAGTGCAGCGGGGATATCACCGGCTGATCAACATTCTTGGCTCGGATCACCATGGCTATATCGGCCGCTTAAAGGCGGCGGTGGGTGCCTTCAGCCCAGATGTCAAGCTGGAAATCTTGATTGGACAATTTGTCAAATTGTTCAAAACCGACCCGCAAACCGGTGAGAAAACCGAAGTGCGCATGTCCAAGCGCACCGGCAACTTTGTCTCACTCAATGACCTGATCGAAGATCCAGAAATTGGCGTGGGGGTCGATGCAGCCCGCTGGTTTTTGCTTAGCAGCAGCATGGACAGCCCCATCAACTTCGATTTGGATTTGGCCGTCAAGCAAACTTTCGATAACCCGGTCGTGTATGTTCACTACAGCCATGCCCGCTGTTGCACTCTGCTGCGGCGGCTACAGGAAGAAGAAAAGGTTCAACTGACCAGCAAAGTCTCTTTGAATGAACAAAACAGACTGCCCTACAAAGAGCCGGAAGAACGCACCCTGTTGCTGCGCTTGTTGGCCCTGCCGGATGAGCTGATCGCCGCCGCAGAAGAGCGCGCCCCCCACAAGATCATCCGCTACACGGAAGCCATCGCCGCCGATTTCAACAAGTTTTACGACAACTGCCGTATTTTGCCGCTCTTGAAAGAGGATCCCCTTTTGGCCCAAGCCCGCATCCAATTGGTGCAGGCCACGCAGCAGGTTTTGTTTAACGTCCTCACCGGCATTCTCGGCCTGAGCGCGCCGGAGTCTATGTGATTTACGAAGGAGTGCCGTAAGGCCCCCAGCTCACGCTCTGGGCGGAAGCCAGCTATAGCGGTCGCGAGTAGGTCAATTGCAATAAACCGTTCCACAACGCATAGTCATTTATCTCACCGTCAAGGTGAAACAAACGACCGGTTGCTTCCTGCTAAGGCCTCTGGCCCGCTAGCGCGATCAGTTGAAATAGATGGTAATAAAAACCACGACTGCTATCAGCCCCTTTGATTCCGGTAACGCCGATCCCCGTCTCGATGAGGGAGAGGAGATAGGGCTCAAGCGCCTAAGTTTCGACTCTGTGGGCGCGCAAGAGCAAGTTGGTTCCCAAGTCCTCTTGGGCTGCCCAAAAGGCGCAAATCCACCACGAAACCTCGTCTTGGCGATAAATGCCACAGGTGAAAGGATAAGGTTGCAAAATATTCGCCATCTGCGCTAAGGCCGGAACTTCCGCCATGTAGTCGGCCCACACTTGGGGATCCAAGGCTTCGTAGGTGAAATCGGAAGGAAAGAATGTGCAACTGGATTCCAGGCTGGGCCGGTTGGTCAGCAACAATTGAGCAGGATCTGAGGATTCACAGCCCAAGCGATCCCCGATCTGAAAGGTCAGTTGAAACAGGCGGTTAATCAGATCAAATTGCTCAGGGCTCATAAGTTCAGAATTCCTAACTTTCAGATTGGGATGGGCGTTAGAGTTGACAGGTGCGACGGCTGCGCTCCAGCTCCGGCTCGATCCAGGAGAGGGCGAAGTGACTCACACAGGGCAACTGCGGGAAGCGGCGGGCCAGCTCTGCTGTTTGGGTTTCCAGGCTGGGGCGTTGCCGCTGGGCTTGTCCCCATAGACCGGCAATGGCCGGGCAGACAAAGGTTTGGGGAGAGGCCACAGCCAGGACCTGCTCCACCTGCTGCGCCACACAGGAGCTATCCTCGCACTTGGCATAGGCCATTGGGTGCCATTCCATACCCGGATCAAAGCGGTCCCAGGGTTGCAGACGAGCGTCGAATCCTTCTCCTACTGCTTGGTTGCCTTCTGGGAAGAAGACAGCCCCCACCGGGATCCCCAGCCTCTGGGCGGGTTGGGCGGCCTGCTGTAGATAATCGAGAACGCCGTAGCGGGCAAACTCGACGCTCAGCTGCCAAAGCTGCTGCTGCCAACGTTCTTGGCGAACGGCGGCGCTGGGGGTGGGGGAAGGGGCAGGAGTTGGTGCTGCTGCCTCAGAACTGGAATCCGCCGGTTTCTCCAGACTCTCTGGTAAATCTTTTGCAGAGGAAAGCTGATCCCCCTGCCAATTCCTGCTGGCCATGTCTTGGGCAGCCCAGTCCAGTAACTCTGGGGAAAGCGCCCATTTCTCGGTCGGGCTGGGCCAGGGATCCCCTGGCTGACGCCATCTGGGCTCTTCGGCATAGGTGGCATCCAACTGCTGCACATCCCTCACCGTCACGTAGCCCTGGCTCAAATAGCGCTCCAGCAGCGCCCGACCCGCTGGATTTTCTGCCAAATCGAGGTAGGCTTTCCGAGCGGCCTCTCCGTGAATCCACAAGTCTCGGACGGTGGCTGCCACGCTGGATCCCCCTGAGCCACGCGGATAGCGAATGTAGTCGAAAAGGATCCCATCCGGCTGTCGCTGTAGAATGCGGCGGACTAACTCGGCAAAATCCCGCCGTGCCAAGGGATGAAAGGGATCCACAAACACCTCATCCGGGCTGCCCAAATCTTCCCCAAGGGCTGTTGCCGGATCCAGAACAGTGGTTATGCCGCGACCGTTGCGGGCCAGGGCCACCTGTCGATCGGGCCGTTGTCCGTAGCTGTAACCGAAATTGAGGGAAAACACCCAGGCATAGGCAGATAAGCCGCGGCGTCGTGCCGCCTTCAGAGCCAGATCCAACAAGTCGGCGTTGGGCTGTAAGCTGGGCCAGATCCCCCCTGCGCCATCCGGCAAAATGGAGCGACCATCGTAAAAGGTCTCGATAAAAACGCGGTTGTAGCCCAGGTTTACCACTTGGTCGAATACCTGATCCAACACGCCCGGATTGGCATCACAGGGATGCAGACGTACCCAGATGGCCTGGATCTGGGGCCAGCGTTGGCTGCGGCAGGCGATCAAGGCAGCGCCATGTTCGGCCAAAACTTGGGTGTACTCGGCCCAAGCAGCATTCGACTGGGCAGCCTGCTGGCGCAGTTGAGCCTTGCGCGCTACCTCCTCGGGCGGCTGTCGGCAGTAGGCGTCGAGCCGAGCAGCCAAGTGGGATCCCCTCTGTTCCGCACTGTCTACGGAACCAGAGCTGGGGAAAAGGGAATGGCCGGGCCACAAGAACTGAGCCTGGGCCGTGATTCCGGATCCCAGCAACATCAGCGCGCCCAGCACACCCGCAAGCCAGCGGCTCCTTTTGTTTTTCGGCAGTCTTAGCACTCTCAACCTCCACGAGAATGTCTGCGATCGTACTCTTCTCCTGCCCAGAGAGCGGCTATTGAAAAAAAACAGCCGCCCGTGCCCACACCGGCGCAATCCCTTGGTCGATCTCTACCTTAAGTCCGAGTGGCAGGGGTTTGCTCTTCGGTTTTGCCCCTTTCGCCACTGTGACCGTCAGCCAGGTTCTCCTAGGGATCTCGCCAAAAGGCATAGATTAGCGCTTATGATTTAGTAGTAAACCTTTAGCTTTTCTTGATTGTCCATGAAGGCCATTACCCTGCATCAACTGCAAATCTTCGAGGTTGCCGCCCGCCACCTGAGCTTTACCCGCGCTGCAGAAGAGCTTTACCTGACCCAGCCCACGATTTCCATGCAGATCAAGCAATTGAGCAAAGCCGTGGGGTTACCGTTGTTTGAACAGGTGGGCAAGCGGCTGTATCTCACCGAAGCGGGGCAAGCTTTACACCAAACCTGCGAGAAGATTTTTGAACAATTGAATCAATTTGAGATGACCCTTGCCGACCTGAAGGGGTTAAAGCAGGGACGGCTGAGCATTGGAGTGGTCACCACTGCCAAATACTTTATTCCCCGTCTGCTGGGGCCATTTTGTCAGCAGTATCCCGGCATTGACGTAGCTCTTAAGGTGCTCAACCGCCAGCAGGTTTTGGAGCGGATGAGCAACAACATGGACGATCTCTACGTGATGGGGATGCCGCCAGAAGATCTGGACGTGGTGGCACAACCTTTTCTGGAAAATCCTTTGGTGGTGATGGCCTCTATTCATCATCCCCTGGTGGGCCAAAAGGGGATCCCTCTGGCGCGCATTGCCCAAGAACCTTTTTTGGCCCGTGAGCCTGGCTCTGGCACCCGCATGGCTGTAGAGCGGCTTTTTGAGAAGCATAACCTAAAGCTCAACATTCGCATGGAGATAGGCAGCAGCGAAGCCATTCGCCAGGGCATTGTGGGTGGATTGGGCATTTCGGTTTTGTCTCAGCATGTGTTGGCCTTGGGGGGGTGGCAGCATCATCTGGCTATTTTGGATGTGGAAGAGTTTCCCATTCGGGGGTTCTGGCATTTGGTCTATTTGCGCTCTAAACGTCTTTCGGTGGTGGCCAAAGCTTTTGCCGACTTTCTTCTTTCCCAGGTTTCTCAAATGGAGCTGGACTTTGTGGCTAAAGAGCAGCACAAATCCAATTCAAATCCCAATCCAAATCCGCTTTCCGGCAAAGAGGCTGAAGCACAGCCGAGAGCTCTTGTCGCAACCCCCGGATCCCCTCAAAGTCGTGAGTGAACAATACTCGCAAAAACCCCAGGTAAGCCCGCGCCCACTCGTCTTCCGGATCCAGCTCGACGATCTGTTGAAAATGCAACTGAGCTGCTTCTGGTTGTAACAGCGCCGCCAACATCAAGCCCAGTTGGTAGTGGCTTTGGATTTGCTGGCTCGGTTGGCCTTGGGCAGCAGCCTGTTGCCGTTCCCCCTCCAGCAGTTGCCGTACCAGGATGCGATCTGGATCCGTCAAAAAAGTCGGGTATTGCAGGGTTGTCCAGGCATTGAGGTAAAGGGAGAGGGCCTGCAGATCCCCAGCGGCAGCAGCTCTGGCCGCCTCGCGGAGAGGAAACAAGGGATCCGTTACAAGGGGGGATCCCTCCTTCGGGAAGCTCGACAGGGATCCTCTCCAGGATTGGTGTAGGGAATGGCGGATCCCTTTGGGCGACTGCCATTCCAGGTGGAGAAGGCCACCTCTTGGGAAGTCGGTTGTGGGCAGCGTCAAGATCTCTTCCACCAGCCAGCCGCCCGTTAAGTTGAGCTGCAGGCGATTCTGCCCCAGCACCCAGGCCCGCTTCTCCAAAACCCGTCCTTGCCCATCTTCCAGCCGCGCCCAAACCAGCGTCTGGGTCAAGTTCTGAGCTGGGCCTTGCCAGCGCAACTTCCAGGCCGGGATCCCCAGCTCCGACAGCGTCTCAACCTCCACCAGCTCCACCTCCCCAGCTTCCAGAGGCCACTTCTGCACCGTCACTCTTGGCATGCGAGGGAAGTAGGTGTGCAGCCGACCCAAGGTAGGCAACTCCACCGCCGGATCTTGTCGCCAGTCTGGGCTGCTGCGCAGGTGCTGCCGGATCTGCTCCTTAGTCGGGCCATAGGGGCCGATAATCCCCTGTTCCCCTTCCGCATCCACAAACCCATCCAGCAAGGAGAGCTCCAACTCCGGCCAGGGGGTTTGCCCGGCAGCGCGGAATGTAACCGGCCAGCGCTGGAGAGCTGCTAAGTAGGTGAGGGTTTCGGAAGAGATCAGCTCTGTATTGGGGAGAACTCCCAACGTGGTGGTCAAGCCTGGCTGGATCAAGGATTGGATCCACTGCGTCAGCTCCTGTGTGGGGTGCTGCCCCTGCCAATGCATTTGGATCCCCTTCCACAGAGGAGCCACGCCTGGGGTAAGGGGCTGGCCTAGGCTGAGTAAGGCCAGGGATCCCAGACCTACGCCTACCCAGCCTCCCCCTCTCCAGCCCCAAGGATCCCTCCGCTTCCCCAACCACCGGCAAGCCTTTTGGATCCCGCCTGCTGATAACACGGCCAAGAGAGGCAGCAGGGGTAGGGTGAAGCGCACATCTTTGATGTCCACCAGGGTGTAGAGAAGGTAGCCCGAACCGTAGGTGGCCCACAAAACTGCCTCTCGCCTGTCCAGGGATCCCCACCCGCTCAGCAGCGGCAACCCACACAAAAAAGGGCTCATCTGCAGGGGCAAAAGGCGCAAGTAGGTGGTCCACCAGCACAGGGATCCCGCTGGGCAAGTGATGTAGTAGTGGGCAGTCTCGGCGTAAGCCCAGCCATTGCTGAGCACAAACAGCCAATTGGCCCTGTACCAAGGCCAGCACAAAAGCAGCGCCACGCCCATGCCCAAGGTCAGATGGGCCAGCCGCACCAACCAAGGGATCCTCTTGCCCGGCAACAGCGGGATCCCCAGCAAAGGCAACAGCAAAAACAGCACCCCCGTCCACTTGGTGAGCAACACCGCCGCCACCCCCGCCCCCACCCCCACCGCCCCCCGCCAGGAAGGCTCCTCCCCATAGGCCCACAGCGCCCAAAACGCCAGCGTCACCGCCACCACCAGCGGCAGCTCCAGCATGTAGACATGGGCCAAAGCCGTGATCCCCGGATAGAGGAGCACCAACGCCGCCGCCAGCCAGCCCACTTCCCCAGAGCGATAGACCCGCTGTCCCAGCCGCTGCGTTGCCAGAACCAGCACCCCCAGCAACCCCAAGTTGAGCAACTGCCCGTCCGCCCGGCTGAACGGATGTAGAACTGCCAAGGGGATCCCCAGCCAATAGGCCAAAGGGGGGTAGCGCTGGTTCAAATGCAAAAACTGCTGCCCCCACAGCCCATCCCAGCGAAACCGTCCCAGGTGAAGCCCAAAAGCCTGCGCCTGCAGCAGATGCTGCGCCTCATCCCAGGCTGGCGGCAAGGGATCCGTCCAATTCCAGATCACCAGCAGCAGCAGGGCCACCATCCCCAGCCCGGCCCACCACCGCAGGAAAGGGATCCCCGGCCTGTGGGGTCTCTCCGGCAATGTCTCTCTCTCCTCGTCTGTACCGTTCATGCTTTGAAAACAATCCGCAGAGATTCAGCAGACATTGGGATCCCTTGCAACTGCCACCTGGCCTTGCCCCCCAGAGCTAAACTCAACCTGTGTCATTCTCAGCGCTCCTCCCATAGACCGAGAGCTTCAGCATCCCATGATCGCTCCATCTGCCGGCCCAGAAGGGGTTTGGATCCTTGCGGATCAACTCCACCCACAGCAATCCGCCCTCGCTTCCCTCTCGACCCTATCCCCAGACCGAGTTCCCGTCATTCTCATCGAATCTCACCGGTGGGCCAGCTCCCGCAACCACCATCAGCAGAAACTGGTGCTGGTCTGGTCGGCCATGCGTCACTTTGCCCAAGAACTGCAACAGCGGGGCTACCCGGTCACCTATGTGGAAGCGGAAGGCTTTGCCGAGCCGCTGCAAACCTGGGCCAAGCAGCATCAACTGCAGCAGATCCGCCTCATGCAGCCAGCTGATATTCCCATCCGGGAGGAGGTGGAAAATCTGAGATCCACCCTCCCCTGCCCCCTCTTGGTTGTGGAAAACAACCACTTCCTCTGGAGTACTCGTCAATTTATCGACTGGGCCTCAGGTCGCAAGCGCCTGCTCCTGGAAGACTTTTACCGCGAAGGGCGCAAACGCTTTCGCATTCTCATGGATGGCCCCAAGCCCCTGGGGGGGCGCTGGAACTACGACCGGGAGAACCGCCATCCTCCCAAACCGGGAATGCGCTATCCTCGGCCCCTCACCTTTTCCCCCGATGCCATTACCCAGGCTGTCATCGCAAAAGTTAGGCAACACTACGGCCATCACTTCGGATCCTTAGAAGGATTTGGCTGGGCCGTCACCCGCGCCCAAGCCCTGCAAGTGCTTGATCATTTCATTCACGAGCGCCTGCCCCACTTCGGCCCCTGGCAAGACGCCATGCAAGCCGGGGAAGACTTCCTTTTCCACTCGCTGCTTTCTCCCTACCTCAACTTGGGCCTGCTCACCCCCCACGAAGTCATCGCTGCCGTCGAACAAGCCTACCATCGCGGCGGGATCCCCCTGCCCTCCGCCGAAGGCTTCATCCGCCAGATCCTGGGCTGGCGGGAGTACATGCGCGGCTTCTACGAATACCAAATGCCCAACGGCTATGCCCAGAACAACTTTTTTGGCCACCAGCGACCCCTGCCAGAGTTTTTTTGGACGGGCAAAACCGACATGGCCTGTCTGCAGCACACCCTGGATCAAATTCGCCGTCATGGTTATGCCCACCACATCCAGCGGCTAATGGTGCTCAGCAATTTCGCCCTCATCAGTGGCATTCAGCCCCAGGCAGTAGAAGCGTGGTTTCAGGATGTGTTTATCGACAGCTACGACTGGGTGATGCAGCCCAACGTCATCGGCATGGGCCTTTTTGCCGATGGGGGCATGCTCTCCACCAAACCCTATGCCGCCTCTGCTCAGTACATCCGCAAAATGAGTGACTACTGCCGCCATTGCCGCTACAATCCCAGCGAAAAGGTTGGCAAACAAGCCTGCCCCATCAATACGTTGTATTGGGACTTCCTGTTGCGTCAGCGATCCCTCTTAGCCCCCTTGGGCAGAATGAAATGGGTATTGATCCATTTGGATCGCATGGAACCGGAGCTGAAGGCCCAGATCCAGGCGCAAGCCGCTGCTTGGTGGGATCCCTTGCAATCTGCACTCGACGAACAGAGTCCATCTCATTTGCAATCTGTCTAAGCACCAGAAGATTAAGCATCCGGTAAAATTGAGGCACCCTCCTACCCACCTGTCGCTTTGTAAGGACTGCAAGCCATGAAATGTCCCCGCTGCAGCAAACAAGAAATCCGAGTTTTGGAATCTCGTTCGGCAGAAGGTGGCCAGAGTGTGCGGCGGCGGCGAGAATGCATGTCCTGTGGCTACCGCTTCACCACCTATGAGCGCATCGAGTTCATGCCCATCATGGTCATTAAACGGGATGGATCCCGCGAAAGCTTCAACCGAAACAAGATCCTGCAAGGGGTGATGCGCGCCTGCCAAAAAACCCCCGTCACCGTTAGACAGATGGAAGAGCTGGTCAACGAGATCGAAGAAAAGCTGCAATTGGAAGATGCCCAGGAGGTGACCACCCTGCGCATCGGCGAGATGGTGCTGGAGCGCCTGCAACACCTAAGCGAGGTGGCCTATGTGCGTTTTGCCTCTGTCTACCGCCAGTTTCAGGGTATAAAGGACTTTGTCAACGAGCTGGAACAGTTGGAACCACCGCTGCGACGGGATCTGGAGCGGCTGCTGCGGGACTCCTCTGCCTCAGATTCCGAATCTTCAGGCTCCCCGGACTTGGTGGGGGAGTATTCGTGACGTGGGAACGACAGCGCAAGCCGGCCCTCCCTGGAAGCAGCGGGGAAATGGCGCTTGTGGGCGGGAAAAATTGCTGTGAAGAGATCGCCCATTCCAAAGGCTTAGCGGTATGCTTGGGGTAGCAATCGCGGCTTACACTAAAGCTAGAGCTGCACACCTTTAGGTTGCCGGTGTTCAGCACTACCCCTGGGGATCCCTCGTATTGGGATCCCTCTGTGTCAAGCTGTTCCAGCCCCCTGTCCTTCCGAGTCGATCCCAATTTATGCAATACGATTTTCGGGGTTCTAACCCCTCTGGCGCTCGCAACAGCAACGGTAACCCCGGTGGTTTGCCCCGCAGTGGCTTTCGCTCCCCTGCCGCAATGGAGACCGGGCCAGGGGTGGTGCCAATTCAGGTGTATCAACAAGTGGCCGAAGAGTTGGAGTCTGCCCGTCAGCAGGTAAGCCTGCTCTCCTCCGAAAACCAGCGCCTGCGTGCTCTGCATCAGCAGTTGTCCGGAGAGATCGCTGCCATCACCCAAGAGTTCCAGGGGCAATTGGGCCACACCTTGAAGCGCCTACAACAAATCGGTCTGCGGTTTGCTGACGCGGGCGGCCAAGCTGCCCCAGTCTCTGAAACCTCTTTCCGACAGGACAACCCGACTGCCAATCCCGGCCAACCGGAGGCCCCGCCCAGCTACGATTTTTTGAATCGCCTCAAGCGCCGACAGGCCCGCAACGAGACCCCCTCCTTCTCATCCAGCGGCTTTGCCCCCTCCCCCTTCGATTCCCTTCGCCGCTCTCAACCTTCCACCCACACCCCTGCCGAGCCCTACCCCCGCACTGGCTACCAGGTTCCTTCCCTGGACGAGTTGATGCAGGATATGAGCGGCCCGGATCCCTATCTCGGTGAAGCAGACTCCTCAGCCTATTCCACCGGCATTTATCAGCGGGTACGGGAGCAACATCACGGATCCCAGGGCTCTGCCGTACTTTGGATGGCCGCTGCAGTCGTCTTAGTCATTGGATCGTTTGGGTTGGGATTTGTAGCCGTGCAGCCCTTTTTGCGCAACAACCCACCGTCCGTGCAGGCACCCTAAGAGCTGTTCACAGGATGCCCCAAAACTTGCTAGGTTCTGTTGGTCTTTATATTTGTATATTTGAGCCAGAAGAGAGCACCTGGGAAGTCGAGAAAGCTCAAGAAGTTCCTGGCCAACTTGTCAAAACGAGAAAACAAATGCCGATACTGCTTCAGCTTCTGAAAAAAGCACTCTACTGGGTGCCTCTCTCTGTAAACATGCCGGTCGTAATCTTGCACCACCCTCCTCTTCTTCCTAGAAGGAATTACCACCCGACTCTCCCCTATCCTCTGCGTAAATCGATGGGAATCCTATCCTCTATCCCCTATCACTTTCGTGTGTTCTTCTTGCCAGCTGTATCCACCTCGACTCCTGCCCAAGGCTTGCTCCCCTTTGGCTGCACAGGGGTGAGCACGAACGATGGTTGAGTCCAGGACAAGATGCTCTCAATCGGGTTCTGTGATGAAGAACTGAAACATTCTCTCCCAGACTCCCAAGCGACTCCAGCGATGGAATCTTGGGTAAATGGTGTACCACTTTCCACATCTTTCCGGGAGGGATCGATGCGGATGGCGAGACTCGAACTCGCAAGGCAAAGCCACACGCCCCTCAAACGTGCGCGTATACCAATTCCGCCACATCCGCTTCCGAGCCTAACCATCATAGCGACAGAAGGGTGGAGTTGTTAAGGGCATTGGCCATTTTGCAGCCGACGGCTTGTCCTGCCTTGTTGACATACTCCCCATGCCTGAAAGTTAACAAAGGAGGGGCGCGGGGAGCTATAAGTCCCGCCCTGTATGCAAAGCATCAGCGTCGGGATACATGGACTCCCCGCACTTGTCGATTCTCTCGATGGGATAAGACAAGTATTTACCAGCAGCTATAGCT